>CAZMDX010000571.1:0-5849 GCA_964564805.1 uncultured Pseudoalteromonas sp.
GTAAGTCAGCCAAAGTAAAATAAATTTAGTGCTTAAACGTACTTTTCATAATGATGTTTAAAAATAACTTTGCACTTTGAGTAGATAATGTACGAATAACTATTGAGCTAGGCGTAACATTCGATTAGTATTATACAATCTGGAAAATTATTTCAAGGAAAAACAATATGAAAAAAGTTCTTATCGCTGCTTCGGTTGCTTTATGTTTTGCAAGTAGTACTTTTGCTGAAGAGAAAACAGGTAGCACTTCAGCATTCGGTTCAACTGTTGGCGCAGTAACAGCACCAGCAGTTGTTGGCGGCGTTGCTGCACTAACAGTGTTGGCAGGTATGAATTCCAATAGTAAAGGAACCGTCATTCCTGAAGTTGTCGTTCCTGGACCTATTCCTGAGCCGACATGTAATGGTAGCGACCCAC
Organism: uncultured Pseudoalteromonas sp.; assembly: GCA_964564805.1. Taxonomy (GTDB): domain Bacteria; phylum Pseudomonadota; class Gammaproteobacteria; order Enterobacterales; family Alteromonadaceae; genus Paraglaciecola. The sequence continues at coordinate 418 of CAZMDX010000571.1, forward strand.
TGGTTAATGGTGTTTGTACTGGCACTACGACAACGGTTACAGTATCCGGTACTGGTACCGTTACTGTTCCGGTTACCTTCACTTACGCACCGACCTTGTAATCTACCGTTTATCAAAAAAGCCGCCTTCGTGCGGCTTTTTTATTGCCGTTTAAAATCGCCCCTCATCAAAATAGAAACTAACCTACATGAACGTAAAAACCTTTACACTCAGTGCATTAATATTGATATTTACTAGCGCTTGCAGCGGCACTTACCATGCCTATTATCAGACGCTCAAAATCGCATTTTCAGATAAAAGCGACGCGAAGCTGACACTTGTTGAAGTTCAGCAATCAGATGTTGATGTTATCTCGGTTAAACGTGGGGAACGTCCTGACGTTATCATGGCGTTAGCCTATATAGAAAACGGACAACATAAATGGGTATCAAGCGACAAGGCAATGTTTGTTATCGATAAAGGGCGTTTAGTACGCACTCTAGGTTTAGACAAAAATCTTCTGTATTCGTCAACTACAGGTATTGACCCGCTTAAATCACTACCTCATACAACAATATATGTTCCACAACAACAGGCGTGGACCCGAACAGTAGACCAAACAGGTGATGAATATGGTCACCCAATTGAGTCGATATTCAACACTGCTATTCAAGATTCAGTGCAAACCTTAAACCTTGATATAGAAGCAATTTTATACGTTGAAACTCTTAGCTATAAAGTACCCACTGACTACATCCGTTTAAACAAGACCTGGAAAAATTATTACTGGTATGCCAAAAGCGGGGAGATGATTAAAAGTATACAAATGACATCACCACTTTCAGAAGCTCTTGAAATCACTTACCTAAGTCGAATTGCCCGCTTAAATCAATAGTTACCGGATAAAAAAACAATGAACATATCAATTTTGACACGCTTGTCAGTTCTAGCTAGCTTTGCGTTCAATACAGCCGTTGCTTCGGTTACTGTAACAATTAACCAAGATCAATATGTGTTTGCACACGAGCCTCGCTTAGTTGAAATATTAACACCTATTGCGAACCAAGCGAGTTGGTATTGGCCAAGTGCGGCTTTATATCAAATAGCCGATATTCAACTTGAAGAAAAACGGAAACTGTTAATCGACAATCTTTCTTACTTAGAACAACGTTACCAGACTAAAGAACCGAAATTAGCCAAGTCATTAGCGCAACTGCAAGCTAATATTGCCAACTGGCGTTTAGCCAAAAGATTATCCATTGAAGTAGACTACGATTTAGCACGCATGGTTGCCGCGGCAAATCCGCAATTACCCAAAGGCGAATATATACTTTCTCTTAGACCACGAATAAATACTGTTCAGTTGTTTGGTGCTGTTAACAATATTGGTACGTTGCACCATCTCCCATATACCGATATAAGCGGGTATATTACTAACCACAATCTATTGGGTTTAGCTAATAAAGACGTGGTTATAATTATTCAAGCTGATGGCCGGTTAATAAAATCTCCTGCAGCTTACTGGAATAAAACTCATCAAGAAGTGATGCCTGGTAGCCAAATTTTTGTACCCTTCGAACAATCTCTTTTTAAGCCAGAATTCGCTGCTATCAACCAACAGATAATAACTTTAGCCCTAAGTAGAGTTCAGTAATGATATATAAGAAAAGCAACAGACCTATGAAATTAAATATATTACTAATAATCACACTGGCTTTTTTTACAACAACACAAGCACAAGAATCCAAAAAAGCTTGGAATCTAACACCAATGGGCAGTTCATTGATGGTCCACGGTGGAACAGGACTTATTCAAACTCCAACATCACGTATGCTATCGGATGGTGACTTTCGCGTAAGCTATACCGACAATGACCAGTACCGTTTTTGGTCGGCAACAATACAATTATTTCCATGGATGCAGTCAACAGTTCGTTACACAGATGTTCGCACACGTCTGTACAGTTCTTCCCCAAGCTTTAGTGGTGATCAAACGTTGAAAGACAAAGGTATCGATGTCAAATTTCGATTGTTAAAAGAAAGCTACTATCTACCAGAGTTATCAGTTGGTTTTAGAGATTTTGGTGGTACTGGTTTTTTTGAAAGTGAGTTTATTGGCCTAAGCAAACGTGCTGGTAATTTCGACTTTCATCTTAATATGGGTTGGGGATACTTGGGTTCAACAGGTAATACTGTCAATCCATTTTGTAAGGTCAAAGATAGCTTTTGTGACAGACCAGGTGGGTTTACAGGCCTTGGTGGTAAAATAGATTATCAACGGTTTTTCAAAGGGCCTGCTTCAATATTTGGTGGGGTAGAATATCAAACACCATGGGCGCCCTTACGTATTAAGCTGGAATACGAAGGTAATAACTACGTAACCGACCGCGCTGGCACATTACAACAAGACAGCAACTGGAACGTAGGCGCAGCTTATAGCTGGAACAACTTTGATTTTAGCCTAAGTTATCAACGAGGCAACACCGTTGGTTTTGGTATCAATTATAATTTTAATTTACACTCTATTCGTCAAATAAAAATTGACAACCCACCTCGGGTGTTGTTACCAAAGAAAACAAATAACTTTTCAATGGGTCAAATAGATCGTACCAGATTTACTCAAGACTTGTTTTATCAAGCTGGCTTTGCAGTGAGTACTTCTCACTTGACTGAGACAGATGTTACGTTATACGGACAACAACTTAGTTACCGAAATGAAAACGAAGCAATAGAACGGGTAGCACGGATTATGGTATCCGAACTACCTGATTCAGTTAAAACTTACCGTATTGTTAACACAGTGGGATCTATTCCATTAGTTGAAACAGTGATTGATGCTGATGAATTTAAAAAACAAGCTCGATATGAAACACTTGAGCAGAATTTAACGTCTAGTTATCAGCGCATGGACATGCGCGCTGACACAATTGAGCAATATAACGCTGCTAATACATCAGGTTTTTTCACGGGTATAGAAGCATTCTGGATCCAGACCTTTGGTAATCCAGAAGCGTTATATTTGTATCAAGTGGGAGTGCTAGCAAATGGTGGTTATAGTTTCGATGGTAAGACCAGTGTTTCGGGTGCTATAAAAATCAATTTATTCGAGAACTTTGATCAGTTTAATTTTACGACTGATCGTGCTCCAAGCACCCTCCCTAAAGTCAGAACAAACATTAGAGAATATGTTTCAAATCGAGACGTTACCATGCAAAATCTATTTCTACATTGGAATGATCGTGTGGCACCTAATCTCTACGCTCAAGTATATGGCGGATACCTAGAAACTATGTTTGGTGGCGTTGGAGCAGAATTACTTTATCGTCCAGTTGATAGCAACCTAGCTTTAGGTTTTGATGTTAATTATGTTCGACAGCGGTCCTTCGAAAATGATTTTGATCTATTTGACTATAAAGTACTCACTGGTCATGCCAACATTTACTGGCAACCCTCGTTTTTAAAAAACACACTTTTGACCATAAAAGTTGGACAATACTTAGCTAAAGATAAGGGTGTCACATTTGATTTTGCGAAACGCTTCGATAGTGGCATCGTGGTAGGTGCCTATGCAGCAATGACTAATGTCAGCGCCGAAGAGTATGGAGAAGGAAGCTTTACTAAAGGGTTTTACCTATCCATACCTTTTGATCTATTTTCACTTAAGCCAGCAAAGGGACGCGGTAAGATACCATGGGTGCCTATCTCACGTGATGGAGGGCAGCCTTTGAACAGACCTATTGAGTTATACGGTATCACTAACGACCGTTCCCCTTTCGCTAGATAAAGCAATTTAATAAGGCCATAAATACCTGATAGCGGAAATCATAAATGATTTCCGCTGTTACGCTTGATAGAAATCACTCATAAAAATAACAACACCGTAGGTAATTCAATTACCAATTACCAATTATCAGTAAAAGCACCCTCTTTTTTCAAAAGACCATCCCACAACCCACAAAGCATATACTTAATCCGTTCACGCTTATTGTTTTGCAATAGTGAGTTTGCAAAAAAACGAATAGGTAATACTAAAATATTGCGTGTTTTCCAGTAATTTGGGACGTAACCTCTTCGGGCAAGAATTAATATATTTCTAAACTGGTAATACAGTCTGACGGGTGACCCAACTTTATAGGTGATGCCAGCAAATTTACTGCGCCCATCACCCAGCTTGTGAACCATTTCAACATTGTTCGCAATGGCGACTAATAAATTTTGGGTCTTGGCTCGCCAACACCATTCATGATCAACACCATCAATAAACAGCCTTTCATCCTTGAAACCAATCTGGTTAAGCTTAGATAAATCTATCATCATACCTGATGAAATAATCTGAGTAACACACACTAGGTTTTCATAAACAGATATCTCACGTTGAATTCGAGGTTTAACGGTTTTCTCAGAAAAAGAACAAATTATACGAGGACCAATAGCAACAACAGGCCTATTTTCTACTTTTGACGCAACCAATAAACTGGACAGACGAAATGCAAAATCATCGTCAATGATACTATCTTGATCTAATAGCATGCCGAAAATACATCCCGCAGCATGCAAATCAGTTAAACCAATATTATGTGCTGCAGCAATCCCAATATTCTTAGGAAAATGATGATAATGCAGCTTGGTTTTTGGAATATTTAATACAGTAGGCGATGGTGAGTTGTCAATAATACACAAAACATCGACTTGCTCTAAGATTGATTCAATCAATCGATAAGTAACATCCAAATCAGGTTTATATAAAATTACAGCTGCACCAATCAATCGTGTCTCACTCTTTTATTTAATAAATATCTATCTAACCTATACGCTATTTTAACGATGCGTGCAGGCATTAACCTTAGTACTAATACGGCAAAAGCATACACAATATTTCCAAGACTGTATTTATGCAACACTTTCATAGTATAAAACCGTGCTTTAAATTCATTAACAGATTTGCTTAATCCACGTCTTTTATAAAAATCATTTACTCGGCGAAACTTTAATAACTTATCACTAAGATTGGCAAATTTAAAACCAGCCGCAGCTAAATCTGCCCAAAAGAAATAATCCTGAGTGTTCATTAAATCTTCGCGATACCGGAAGCCCTTTTCAAATACAGTAAAACGAACAGCAACAGTAGGGTGATTTATCGAACAGCGCTTAGGCAAAAATCGAATTATCTCACCATGTTTCTGAGGCAGCTTTCTTTGCCCCACTTTTTCACCTTGTTCGTTTATTTCATAAAGCCCTGTTCCTAAGATAGACACCGTAGGATGTTTGTTAAAAAAGGCAATCTGTTTCTCTAAACGATGTGGATCGGATACATCGTCAGCATCCATACGGAAAAAATATTTAGCGTCTTTAATATTGGATAAAGTCCAATTAACCACAAAATTCATACAAGTGCTCAAGCCTCTATTTGTGTCGCTTCGCACCAACAATATATTTTTTAATCGTTTGGATATG
>CAZMDX010000572.1:0-1876 GCA_964564805.1 uncultured Pseudoalteromonas sp.
TTTATAGGTGATTACATCACCTAATTTATAAGCATGACCACTGATAAGATTTTCAGCACAGCATAAAAATAATTTAACTCTTTTATTTAATCCACGCAAAATGGCTAAGCCGAGGGCTCCAGTTACAGTTGCTGCACCGCCCATATCACATTTCATGCTCAGCATGCCCTCACTACTTTTAATGCTATATCCACCACTATCAAATGTGATGCCTTTACCCACCAAGCAAGCTGAAATCGGTGCGTTGATATCGCCTGTAGGGTTATAGTCAATTTCAATTAATACTGGAGGGCGAGTACTCCCGCGACCTACATGATAAATACCCATCCAGCCTTGTTCTTTGAGTGCTTCACCCACCCATCTTTTGCTACTTATGTGCTTTTTATCTATACAGGAAAGCCAATGTTCGCAAGTATCAGCAAGTATTTCTGGAGATAAATCCTCAGGTGTTGCATTGGTGATGTTTCGAGTGAAAATCATGGCTCGATATCGGTTTGATAACTCGTTCATATTAACATCGTCACACCACTTAATATGGTGCTGCTTGGTAGTGGTAGTAAAACTCAAAGCGAAAGCCCATTGCTGTTCAATTTCCCAGTTCCCAGACAACTCAACTTGTAACACACCTAAATTATCAAGATTACGCGCAGCTTTTTTAACAAGGTCTAAATCACTTTGATGGTCCACCAAGTGAATTTGCGCAGTTTGGCCATTTACAGATAAAACAGTACCAGCTGAATAATAATCAGCTGCAGCTTGATTGGTAATAAAAACAGATAAAAAAGACATAACTACTCCATCTAGAAAAAGATGGTTAGAATAGCATGACGCTTTTAACCCAACATCATTATAAGTAGCTATTATGCAGTTCTCTTCTCCTCTTATTCAAGGTACATTGATCAAACGTTATAAGCGATTTTTGGCTGATGTACAATTGACTGATGGTAGCATCGTTATTGCACATTGCCCGAATACAGGAGCAATGACCGGGTGCGCAGAGCCTGGATGGCAGGTATGGCTGTCGCCCAGTAATAATCCAAAACGTAAGTTATTGTATACTTGGGAAGTGGTGTTGACTGATCAACATCATTGGATTGGTGTAAATACTCAAAAAGCCAATGTGTTAGTCAAAGAAGCCATACAAGACAATAAAATATCTGAATTGTTAGGTTATGAAACCTTGCAGGCTGAAGTAAAATTTGGGGAAGAGAATAGTCGAATTGATTTCTTACTCACGGATCCTGAAAAGGATGATTGTTATGTTGAAGTCAAATCTGTCACTTTATTGCAGAATCATGCCCTACAGGGGAGTGCGGGGTATTTTCCCGATGCAAAAACCTTACGTGGTCAAAAACACCTGCGAGAGCTAAGCCACATTGCTAGCCAAGGAAAACGAGCTGTATTATTTTTCTGTGTGCAACATTCAGGTATTGAATCAGTACAAGTAGCGACGCATATTGATCCTGATTACGCTAAAGAGCTCAAACAAGCTATGCTAAACGGAGTCCAGGTTTTGTGTTACGGTTGCAATATAAATTCGGAAAAAATCTATATAAATCAGATTTTATGTTTTTTTTCATAATATAGACGTTGATTTTTTCAGCAAGGCCTCCATATTGGCAGCAACAAAAATTGTTTTCACTGTAACGGAAGATGTTCGAGCAAGAAATTGCCTGTGTTACGGCTTTTTGATATAGACAGCCGCCTGCACTTAACAGCTCATGTCGTAGTTTAGGAGAATTGGCATATGCCAACAGACAAAACGAATAAAACACTTGGATTATTAGCGCTCGCCGGTTTAACTCCTTACGAGGAGAAAAAAGGCGAAGAGTACATGAACGAAAAGCAAATGGAGCATTTTCGTTTATTATTGAAG
>CAZMDX010000573.1:0-2774 GCA_964564805.1 uncultured Pseudoalteromonas sp.
TTTTAGATGACTTTGGTACCGGATATTCTTCGTTATCCTTATTACAAGATTTTACTATTGATGTTTTAAAAATAGATAGGAGTTTTATTCTAGGTCTTGAAAGCAATAATAAAAATTCACAACAATTAGTAAAAGCCATTATTAATATGGCACGTGCTCTCAATATGAAAGTGGTTGCTGAAGGGGTAGAAAACGAAAATACGCTATGCTGGTTGCAAAATGAAGGCTGTCATTTCATGCAAGGATACTATTTTTCTAAACCTTTATCCTTTGATAAATTACCCCGTTATTTAAATGAATATTTATCAGTAAAAAAGCCTTTAACACTCGTTGCTACAGTCTAAAATTATGACTTGTGTCATTATTTAAATGTCACTATACAATTTAACCGTATGCTAATTAAGGCTTTAAACCTTAGTATCTGTGTTCAGAGTAACGTTTCTAGACTATGTTGTTTACTTTAATTGCGTCGAACAATTATTGATCTCTAGATGGGTACAATACACTGTTCTGGTTTGCCACAGCATGTCATTCAACAAGGTAACAATTGACAGATCTGTTTTGCAAGCGAGCACGATCATGGAACATATATTAATTGACTGCGACCTGTTGAGTCAGGTTAGCTGTAATTAAGCTTATGTTCTGAACCTGCGGGGCGAGTCAAACATTTTGTACAAACAAAAAATCAATCAAAAACGCAAGCGTGTTGAATGAATATATGCATCCATTGACACAAACCTACTTTGATTAATCGGGAGTAGTATTTAACTAGACGCCTATAGTGTCTAACAAGAGTATCTAACAATACATGCATCGTAATTCACTAAAAATTAATATGGATGTATTTAAATTAATCGTGAGCGTCAATACTAAATTTAATTAGAAATCTTTAGCTTACTTTCGTCAGTAAAATAATTTTATGGTTTTCTAAAACAGATTTAACGATGATTATCTTGTTGAATAATATAATATGCAGTACCAAATGCATAGACTGGTCGCAAACGGCTCATAGTATGTGCTTTATTTGAATGCTAAGGATCCACGGTATCACTCATATATTATTTACGTTGTTCTTAACTTATTTAGTCCGCTATATTTTAAAAGATCCTACGTGCTGACCCAAAACATGTGCTAATTGTTCTAGATTTTGACTTGTTACTTCTAGTTCTTTACTTGCACTCAAACCTTCTTGAACTGAGTTGTTCACTATATCCATATTGATATTGATTTCATTTGCCACAAATGACTGTTCTTCTGTTGCTGTTGCTACTTGTGTATTCATATTGAGAATAGCCATAACCTGTACTGATATTTTCTCCAGAGCTTTTTGCGCTTCTTCGGTTGCTTGCGTGCTTTGGACTGTTAATGCCTTACTACTGTCGACCACGTTAACCGCATTTTTCGCTTCTTGTTGCAGCTCATTGATCATGTTCTGGATCTCATCTGTCGAGTGGGCAGTCTTGGTTGCAAGGTGACGAACTTCATCTGCAACGACGGCAAATCCTCGTCCCGATTCACCAGCGCGAGCGGCTTCGATGGCTGCATTAAGTGCAAGCAGGTTAGTCTGTTGTGAAATACCTCTGATCACGTCAAGAATAGATCCGATAGATTGAGTTCGCTCTGCCAGCGATCCTATTACTAGCGACATGTTATTCATTTCATTCGCTAGAGTCTTAATAGTATTGGTTGAGCCTTGTAATATTTTACTGCCAGATTGTGTTTCGTTGTTGGCGGTGTCTGCCGAATCTGCAGCCCCTGCCGCATTTCGAGATATTTCATTAATGGTTGCAATCATTTCATTAATGGATGTGACGACTAATAATGTTTGTTCGCTTTCATCTTGACCTCTTGTCAAAGCTTGCAGCGACTGACTACGAAGTTCAGTTGCCGATTGGGCTAACTCCGTGGCTGTGTGTAGAACCTGAGCAATAATTTTATTAATATTTCCTACAAATACGTTGAATGCCCGAGAAATATGAGCAATTTCGTCATTACCGTGTACGGGCAACCTCAGAGTCAAATCTCCATCGCCTGTAGAAATGTTTTTCAGTGCTTCTTGTAAGGCCAACAGGGGTTTGAAAAATCGATTTAGTAGCCACATGAGCACACATACACAAATTAAAAATATGGCCATAATGGTAGTCAATTGAGTGAACACGATGTCCTGTACAGCAGCGCTGACCTCAGTAATCGGTACTCCAATATCAAAAGCACCAAATAACTCACCATCAACATAAACGGGTGTCATGATGTCGTATACCCACACCTGCTGCACATCGGCATACCATTTAGAGTGTTTATGTTCGCCTTTACCAGCGCCTGTTATGGTGTAGTTATCATCGTAAATCTTACCTATTTTTTTACTATCACTGTGGGCGATGGCCTCAATTTTTTTGTTAATAACTACCGCATAGCTAATATCTGGACGTTGTTTCAATGATTCAACGAGTGTTTGTAAATCAGTTAAAGGTTGAGCGGATTGTTCTAAAACATACTCGATATTCTTAGCAATTAGCTGTGCTTGTGCTTGTGATTTATTTAACACGATTTTGTCAATTTCTTGATTAGAAATATAAGATGTGGAAGAGATACTGGTTATTGCTGCAATGGCAAACATCACACAGACAGCAATTAATATTATTTTTTTCATACAAAAACCTTTGATAGAACTATCTAGTCGAACAACGTCAAGCGTATATCAACTCGTTACAGCTGAGGAAACAGATTGTTGTTATCTGTGTTGAGATCCCCACGTTAATTTAGATTAATTCTTT
>CAZMDX010000574.1:0-27137 GCA_964564805.1 uncultured Pseudoalteromonas sp.
AAATTATTTTTAAAATCGTTTAAATATTAAAAATCAAATAATAAATAGTTACAACTGGTATAAATATCCAACCTCTAATCACGAAACAACAGCATTAAGCGACAGCAGTCATAGATAAATAATTAACGGTAATACCTGCTATATAGATGAAATAATTTATATCCACAGGCATTTTATGACGAAGTGAAACGCGGACGTATACTGTTATATTATTTAATACCTGTTGATAGTGCTTAATGGATATTATTACAATAATGTACTCATTAATAAGTCAGGCCGTTTCGTTTTACATGACACTGTCGCTACCAAACCCCTCAAGCTACACCTAAGTAAAATAAGACCCAATTTAGGTTACAAACCTCTTCGTTCACTAAAAAAATTAGATTGTGTTAGATTTTAGAAGTTATCTGCTTATTCGTCGAAGATAAATTTTGCTTCATTATTTATGACGATTGTTCAAAGGAAAGGATTAATTGTGTACGGGGATATAACACCTGAATTCAATTCAGGTTATCTTTCTTTATTGACGCTTTTGGATAACGCCACTTTGTTACTATTAGTTTCGCTTCAATGATTGAAAATTAAATTGTTTGCGCGGGTAACGATCAAAGCATTCTGAAAATATTAAAATAGTATCTTCAGAATATTTCAAATTTTACTCAATGGTAAGTAAGATATTTGACCTTATTTTAATAGAAAAATAAATAAGGCCTTTTAATCTTAGTTTATTTAACCTTGCATACTTTCTAAGGTTTTGCCTTTTGTTTCCTTCACCATTTTTATAACGAAGATCACTGATAACAATGCACACAATGCATAAAATCCGTATGCGCTAGCTAAACCGATGGTTGTCAACATAATTGGGAAAGTCATGGTAATCGCAAAGTTGGCTATCCACTGCGCAAAGCCTGCGACTGCTAACCCTGAACCACGGATTTGGTTGGGGAACATCTCACCCAGTAATACCCACATAACCGGACCCCATGATAAGTTAAAGAAAAACACATAGGCATTGGCTGCAATCAAAGCTAACGTGCCATTTTTACCTAGTATTAAGTTACCATTATCAGCCACATCAGCATTGCCAAATACCCAAACAAGAGTAAGCAAGGTAACACTCATGCCTATTGAACCAATGATTAAAAACGGGCGTCTTCCAAGTTTGTCGATTAGGCTTATGGTTATAACACAGGCAACAATACTGACAGCACCAACAATCACATTAATCATCAGTGAGTCTGATTCAGAGAAACCTACGGCTTGCCATAATACCGCACCATAATAAAACACCACATTGATACCCACTAATTGCTGAAACATGGCCAAACCTATGCCTACCCAAACAATCGTTCTGACTTTTCCACCAGATACCAAGTCAGATATTTTTGGTCGATGCGTTTCTGATGCAATAGATTGCTCAATTTCATTCAACGTGTCGTTTGCTTGGTTAACCCCATAGAGTTTTGTAAGCGTGTCTAATGCTTTTTGGCGTTGCCCCTTCATCACTAAAAAGCGTGGGCTTTCTGGGATGGCAAGCAAAGACAAAAAGAAGATAACGGCTGGCACAAGCTCAATCCAAAACATCCAACGCCAAGTTTGATAGTCAAGCCAAAAGATTGCTGTAGAACCCCCGGCTGCGTTAGCGAGAAGATAGTTGCTTATAAATGCGCAAAATAAGCCAAAGATTATTGCTATTTGCTGAATGGTAGCAAGCCTACCACGCATTCTAGGAGGTGCGATTTCGCTTATATAGGCCGGAGCCATCACAGACGCTGCTCCCACAGCAAGTCCACCAATAATACGATAGAAAATAAATTCTCCAGATGTAGCGGCAATACCGGATCCCCAAGCACTAAAGATGAAAAACACTGCCGCGATCATAAGTAAAACTTTGCGGCCAAGTAAATCAGCTAAGGTTCCAGCGGCAAATGCGCCGACAGCACAGCCTAATAGCATACTGGCGACATTAAACCCCTGACCAATAGACTCTGACTTGAATGCTTTTGTTAGTCCATCGACAGTACCGTTTATTACGCCACTGTCAAAGCCGAATAAAAATCCGCCTATGGTTGCTACGGTACTGATGATAATAATAAAAAGTAGATTTTCTTTTTGAGAATGGTTGTTCATCTTTGAATTTCACTTTGTAGGGTTAGTAAAAAGCCGCAGGGAGGAATTCGGCCGCGGCTCGTTATATAAAATTAAGGAATTGATTTAATTATTTAGGGTTTTTTACTCAGTCTTATTTTGTTTTTGCTCATTTTTTCGAAGACCACATTAAAGTTACTTTCTAAAGCAGCTAATAAACCACTGATATCGGATGTCTTGAAGAGTCCGGCAATCTGCAGGGTCTTAGTATCCTCATCGCCGAAATCAAATTGATAGTTGGTGTACCGGGAAACTTCTTGCATTGCCTCAAGTAGACTTTCACCACGAAAAATCAGATTGCCTTGTTGCCAAGCTAAATCAGAAGCAAGCTTTCTTTTATCGCTACCAATAATGCTGGAATTCGTTGATTTTAATTGTGCTTTTTGCCCTTTGCTAACCGCAAATGACTTTGGGGATAAATGCACATTTTTTAGCTTAAGTGGAGCAACATTTAGGGTGTTGATATCTGATACTAATACCTTGCCATCAGTCACAATCAATTCAACGTTTTCATTACCAAGCTCAACGTTAAAAGATGTACCCACAGCTTGGATGATATTTGAACCAGCATAGACACTTAGGGGCTTTTGTTTATTGTGGGCAACATCCACATGCATTTCCCCTCGTAATAACTCGAAAACGCGCTGTTTGTCGGTATAAGTCACTTTGACTAAACTGTTAGTGTTTAATTTTATTTTGGTTTTATCTTGTAAAAAGAAAGTAGATTGTTCACCCACTTTAGTTTCATATTCACTGTTAAACTGTACAACCTGAATTGTGTCTTGCCCAAAGAAAACGTCTGCACTAAGCCACAAACCCAACGAAACTAGTGAAGCAAAAAGAAAACTCGCAGCCCATGCAAAAACAGGCGTTTTGTTGTCATCAACATGTCGAGGCCTGTGAGGAAACAATTCACTAAGTTGTGAGAGGGACTCCATCTTGTCCCATAATTTTACCAACTGCATGAAAGTTTCAAGATGAGTATGCGAAGCCTCTAGCCAAACCTTTAGTTCAACCTGTTCTTCATCAGTTAAACCTCTGTCTAGACGAGTAATCCATAAACTTGCCTTATCCATAGGGCTTTTGTTGATGTTAATATCGATTATTTTATTCATTTCGACCCCCTTGAAAATTTGCCGCAGGTCTGGACTGACTTGGCGTATTATTTGTTTGACTGAAACCTAGCATATAAGTTGCACATCGTTTAAATCCAACGGCAATATGTTTTTCAACCGTGCTTTGACTCAGGTTCATTTCTTTAGCTATTTCTTTTTGAGAATATCCGTGCACTTTTTTTAATACAAAAACGCGTCTGCACTGGACCGGTAATTGACGAACTGCTTCACAAAAATGCGCAAACTCTTGGTTACTTGCAATGTTTTCAAACACTTCATCATGATCAAGAGTGTCAATGTCAAAATCACATTCGGCTTCAACGCCATCAGCGAGTCGCGTTTCTGATCTTTTTAGATGATCGTAAGCTAAATTCCTTGCTGTCCTCATTAAGAAGGACTTAGGTTGTTCAACAGGTTCACGCTTGTCCATCTGGCAAATCCGCACATAAGTTTCTTGAACGATATCTTCAATTTCTTTAGGAGGCACTATACGTGCCACCATGCGTGCCATACTATCCCTTGCAGCCATAAATATTGGATGCCACGTTGTATGCGTTGCTGTTTTTTTTTGCATTTTTATACGCTGATTCTTGCCGACATTAAGTTGACTATAATAAGTAAACGATTATCAACAATTATTCCGCTAGTTAAATGGTATTTTCTTTCAACCATGAAAGAAAAATTAGATATGAAAAACCTAAATTAAGTGTAACTTTTTTGTTAATACATGTTAACGTTTTAATCCATTTATAAATTTTAGAATGCCCTCAATAAATACTTTCATAACGTATTGTTTAATATATGAAATCTAAAAACTTATCAAAAACATTGGTAATCAATACTCATCTAAAAATGATTGGTTGCTGCGTGGTTTTATGTTTGTTTAGTCAGATACTTTGGGCGCGTTCTGAGCCAAACTTTTTGGATTTTAACATTGACTCCAGCTATGCTGACGTTTCGTTAATCGAATTTGCTAAGCAAGCCGATCTCACCATTATCTTTCCTTATGAAAAAGTACAATCTCGGCAAGCTAACTCTTTAAAAGGCCCCTTTACTATTGAACAAGGGATGAGCAGCCTGCTCAAAAATACTGGATTAGTTGCTTCTTTTGAGAGGGATGGGGTGGTCACTATCAAACGTATTTCAATTCGCGATACTGTAGTTGAAGATAAATCATTGTTGCAAGAAATGGCAGACTTGTTTATTGGTAGTGGTGATAACATTGTCACTTTCCCTGAAGAACCTAACAATATTGAACTGATTGAAGTCCGAGGAATTCGAGGCAGTATGGACTGGGCCTTAGATATTAAACAAGAATCAATCGGTGTGTCTGAATCCATACAATCAGAAGAAATTGGTAAGTTTCCAGACTTAAATTTAGCCGAGTCATTACAAAGAATAACAGGGGTTTCGATTGACCGGTCTGAAGGTGAAGGGCAATTTGTTACTGTACGAGGCTTAGGCCCACAATTTAATACAGTTCTAAGTAATGGACGAAGATTGGCAACGGATAATCAAGGACGTGAATTTAGTTTCGACACTATTGCTTCAGAATTGGTGACCTCGGTGACAGTAGATAAAACTTTTTCAGCATCTCAGCCTTCTGGTGGTATCGGTTCAGTAATAAATATAAAAACTGCACGACCAATGGCATCAAAAGACTTCAAGATAGCTGGGAGCATCAAAGCTACGTTTGACGCTAACAGTCAAAAAACGACTCCGCAGGGCACTGTTTTTTTTAGCCACAGTAATGACAAGTTGGGATGGTTGGTTTCATTATCGCACCAAACGCGTAAATCACGAATAAATGAAGTACAAATTGACGGCTGGTTGCCAAATACTGACATTCCTCTTGAGCAAATCACCACCAGTGCAGACAATATTTTTGTACCCAGAAACTATGATCAACGAGTTCGATTTGACCAACGCACTCGGAAGGGTGGCACCTTAGTTTTACAATACAAGGCAACATCAAATCTGGATATCAGTTTCGACTATTTACAGTCAGACTTTAATGTTAAGACTGATTCAACATCCTTAGGACATTGGTTTACATCGAGTAACTTAGAAGGTGTCGTTACTGATGAAAATGGTACTGTAATTTCGCTCTCTCAAAATGTAGGCCATGCGACAGACTTTCATGCTCGCACCTTCGACAGGCCTTCTAGTGTCAGTGCATTAGGGTTGAATAGCAGTTGGCAAGCCAATCCAAAAATGTTGTTAGAGTTCGATGTGTCTAGTTCAAAGGCAAGCACTGAAGATCGTGTTGGTGCAGGCAATGCTCTGACATTAATCGGTTACCTCAATCGGTCTTCTTTTTCTATGCTCAAGGATGAAATCCTGCCACACATATCAGGTTTCGAATCATCAAATCCAACAATTGTTGATGCGTTAGGAAATATTACTGGTGTGTCTGATTATTTGGATCCGACGAACAGTAGAGCACATGTGATGTTACGTCGTGGTTGGAACATTGAAGATAAATTTGATCAATTAAAAACTGACATTACGCTTTTTGACCCGCTTAACACTGATATTGATATTAAGTTTGGCCTGATGTATTCAAAACAGTCTAAACGTAATGAACGTTGGGATAACGAAAAAAATGCAATTCATTGTTCGTTTTGTGGTTATTTTCAACGTCCTGATATTCCAAATAATTTCCAAACGATATTTGATGCGGGCAATGATTTTCTTAGTGGTGTAAGTGGCAGTGAATCTTTGCCAAAACGTTGGTTAAGACATGATGGGGAAACTCTTTTTAACTTTCTGGAGTCAGCCAGCGATATTAATTTTGATGCGGTGATACGCAATAACTCTTTTACGGTTATCGAGAGTGTCATGTCTGCTTACCTTCAAGGACAGCAGAGATTACGATGGCATGATATCGAAATTACATCAAAATATGGGGTGCGTTATGAAAACACCGATATTGTGGTTACCGGCTTTGAGTCTGACTTGTTAGCCTTAACGATCCTCGATCAAACTGAACTGGGTCAACTTAATTCTCCGGGGCGTTCGATCTCGCAATCCGCGTCTTATGATACTTGGTTGCCTAGTATATCGATAAAAGCAGAGTGGCAAGACAATATCATTGCAAGATTAGGTGTGTCTCGATCGTTAACACGACCCACTATGCAGCAGTTATCACCAAGTTTGGTGTTAAATGCCACACGTCAAGGTGGTGATTTGCGAGCTAGTTCGGGCAACTCAGACCTTAAGCCATTTGAGTCTACCAACTTCGATCTAACCCTTGAATGGTACTACCATCCGATGAGTTATCTATCTGCTAGTTATTTTAAAAAGAAAGTGAGTAATTTTATCGTTAGTACAGTGACGCAAACGACTATAAATGATGTCACTGATCCCAGCACAGGAACGGACTCTAGTGCACAAGATAGCGAAGACACATTAGCCGAATTTGACTTAACAACCCCTATTAATGCTCAAACGGCAACAGTAAGCGGGTTTGAATTTGCCATTCAGCATGACTTTGATAGTGGTTTTGGAGTGGTGGCAAACATGACACTGGTAGACAGTAATGCAAAACTGGATCCCACCGATATTTCACAAAAGTTTGCTGTAACAGGCCTGAGTGACTCTCAGAATCTTATCGTTTATTACGAGCAAGGCCCAGCGCAAATTAGGCTGGCTTGGAATCATCGTGATGGATTTTTGCAATCTTTGGTACAAATACAAGGGCCTGAGCCAACCTACGTGCGAAGTCATCAACAACTTGATTTAAGCGCTAGTTATGCCGTTAATGACAATCTTTCAGTATTCATCGAAGGGGTAAATATAACTGAAGAAAATGTTCTTAAACACGGACGTTACAGCAACCAACTGCTTTTAGCACAACAGCCTGGAGCACGTTATTCTTTAGGTCTACGCGGTAGTTATTAACTTCGTGAAAAACATAGAATATATTGATAGTAAAACAACCTTGGGGCGTGGAGTGATAGACCATTGCCGGATGAACCCGGGATGAAACAAATGACAGCCTTCGTATTTATAGCTTATTGACCGTCAACTTCATTAGTTGTACTTTTTGGTGCGCCAACTATAAATCGCGCATCGCCAATAAAAGCCGCCACACAGCAGCATAACTCTCCATTTTCATTTTGTTTTCATAGTCTTTCATTATTTTGTACAAAAAACGGCTAACTGATAAGGCCTCAAGAGATTAATTTTTGTAAATTCAATGCTTAGAATATTGCAAACATTAAGAGTGCGTTAAAATCGGTTTTAAATGCAATAAATTCGGCGTTTACAATGATATAACGAAAATTAACACTACGTCAAAATCGGTTCTGTATACAACAATATCGGCGTTTTTAATTTTTAGATTGTTACATTTTTTTTAAAAAAACAATAAAATTCAATTAAAACAGTAGTTTGGTATGTGGTATCACAGCTAAAATAACAAGTGTTTTTTTACAAGTTATTTACATGGGCTTTTCAAAGTTAACATCCTCATGTTCTAATTTGAGCGCAGGAGGTATTAATTGATATCAAAATCCTACTGCACAGACAGATACTTTTTGGCAGATAATGAGTTTACCAAAAGACAAATGATGAACTATTTATTACCCAGAGGGCAGATTGACTGGAGGAAAAACGACAGCCAATCGTCTATCAAATACAGCCATGTAAAAAAATTGTAAATTAAGCCAAATAGATATTTAACATGGTGTAAACGTTTTGTTTTTAACTTAATACTAAAACACACACAGGCACAATAATATGATGAAAACACACAAAATATTTAAAAAGTCGTTACTAACGCAAACTATCGGAATCATGCTTGGTACAGCAATAGTTTTACCCGCTGTGGCACAAGAAGTGGATAATACCGAAGTGATCCAAGTTAAGGGCGTTCGTGGCAGTCTATCTCAATCAATGGATATTAAACGTCAATCTGCAGGTGTTGTTGACGCTATTTCCTCTGTAGATATGGGTAAATTCCCAGATACTAATCTAGCAGAATCTTTGCAACGTATTACAGGCGTATCTATCAACCGTGTTAACGGTGAAGGTTCAGAAGTCACCGTTCGTGGTTTTGGAGGTAACTTTAATTTGGTTACCCTCAATGGTCGTCAAATGCCAGCAGCCAACGTTGGTAGCATCACTGGTAACCCGCAAGATAAAGGAGCAGCAGGTACTAGTCGTTCTTTTGATTTTTCAAATCTTGCCTCAGAAGGTGTCAGTGGAATAGAAGTCTACAAAACAGGTCGTGCTGGAATAAGTTCTGGTGGTCTTGGTGCAACAATCAACATTAATACTCTAAAACCTTTAGTGGTGGGTAAAAATACTAGTTCTGTTGGTGTAAAAGCAGTCAAAGATGAAAGTGGTGATGGTGTCACCCCAGAGTTGAGTGGCGTCACTAATTGGGTGAATGACGACTCGACTTTTGGTGTTTCGTTATTTGGTTCATTCCAAGAACGTGATTCTGGTAGTCGTCACATGAGTACTGAAGTATATGAGTTGCGTACATACAATGGCGCAGATGATTTGAATTCTCTCACTATTCCCGGTGCTACAGTCATAAATGAACCAAGTATTGGTCAGATTTTAGCCATTCCAAGTAACATCGGTCTTGGTACTAACCAAGATAATCGTGAACGCACAAACGCTATGTTAACGGTACAATTTGCACCGTCGGATGATTTGACATTAACCGCTGATGTTACGTACGCAAAAAATGAGAAAGAGTCAACATCACTTATTGATGGTATTTGGTTTGCACGACAATTTAGTTCAGTTGAATTTGATGGCAACCCAGTAGTATCCACGCCAGTGAAATTTTCTGAGACTGGTGGTGCAAATAATGAAGTGGTCGGTAAAGATTTCTTCTTTCAAAACTTAGCATTAGCAACGAAAGATGAATTAAAGTCTTTTGGTTTTAATGCCGATTATAACGTGAATAATGACCTTAGTTTAAGCTTTGATGTCGCGTCATCACAGGCAACTAGTGGTGGTGCCGGCCCTGATGGAATTAACGTTATTCGTTTTAATTTAGCAGGCGCAACGGCTGGTTGGCAAACTGTTGATTTTACTCAACCCATTCCTGCAGCAAGTATACTTGTTGAAGATACTATCAAGGGTGGTAACGGAAACGGAATTTTTGATAAGGCTGACATTGGCTCTCAAGTAAGCCAAACAGATAAATCTAATCAACAGACTGATGTTGACCAAATTCGTTTTGAAGGTCAATGGATTGGCGATGATATTACGGTTGACTTTGGTGTTGGATATCTTGCAACCGAAATGAGACAAACGCGTCAAGCTTCAACTGACGCTCTAGGAGATTGGGGGGTAACCAGTCCTGGTGATATCCCTGAAGGTTTATTCGACATAAGCTGCACTGGTTGTGCATTTGAAGATTATGATGTTTCAGGTGTCGAAGGAGCTGATGCGAATTCACCAGGTGGAGCAACAATACCGTTAGGTAGTGTTTCATTTGGTGGTGATCCGCTTTCTCTTCTAAACGCAGTGGGTCCTACTTATGGTGTATCTTTAGCTGATCGATCAATCAATACGGATGATGATAATACAGTTGAAGAAGAGATTATTTCAGTTTATGTTCAAGCGGTAATGGATTATGAAATTGGTGAAATGCCTCTAAACATTGTTGCTGGTTTGCGTTATGAGCAAACTGATGTGACGTCATCATCGATTCAGTTTTTACCTACACAAATAATTTGGGAAGCTGACAACGACTTTTTACCCGTTTTAGGTGCGTCAGTACAAACTATTTCTGACAAAAACGATTACTCTAATTTTTTACCTAGTCTTGATTTGACCCTCGATGTGAATGATGAACTCAAAGCGCGTGCTTCTTTTAGTAAAACACTAGCTCGCCCTTCTTACGATCAATTGTTCCAATCGACCTCAATATCACCACCACCACGCTTGACGTATTTGGGTGGTGTCGCAACAGGTGCTTCAGGTAATGCACAATTAGATCCACTTGAATCTACAAACATTGATTTATCTGCAGAATATTACTACAGCGACTCAAGTATGGTTTCAATCGGCTATTATAGGAAAGACGTCGAAAACTTTGTGGGTATCGCGCAAACTGAAAGATCATTGTTTGGTTTGCTGGACGCTACTTCAGGTGCTGCCGGAACGACCTCAGGCGATGCAATAGCCGCATTGACTGCTGGTGGTTATGACGTCTCCGAAGTGAACTTGTTTACTATGTCGGCAGTTTTGCAAAACCCAGCTGATTTTCCTAATGGTGCTGCAGATTTCCAAGACCCTGTTACCAATCCAAACTTTGAAGGCGAAGTGTTTGCAGCTTATGATGTTTTTGCAGTTGCAGGTGACCCATTA
Organism: uncultured Pseudoalteromonas sp.; assembly: GCA_964564805.1. GTDB lineage: Bacteria > Pseudomonadota > Gammaproteobacteria > Enterobacterales > Alteromonadaceae > Paraglaciecola. The sequence goes on from CAZMDX010000574.1 coordinate 10,602, forward strand.
CTACAATTTCAGGTAACGGGACCAATTAACGATAAAAGTGCTGTGATTGATGGTTTTGAATTTGCATGGCAACATTTCTTTGGTGAAACCGGGTTTGGTTATCAATTAAACTACACCACAGTAAATGGTGATATCGGCTTTGACAATGGTGGTGCTATCAGTGTTGACCAATTTGCATTAGAAGGTCTAAGTGATACGGCTAACGCAGTATTAATTTATGAAAAAGAGGGTCTATCAGCTCGTATTGCATATAACTGGCGTGATGAATTTTTAAGCACGACTAACCGTGGTAAAGGTCCGCGTAACCCGGTATATGTCTCTGAAACTGAGCAAGTTGACATTAACGTTAGCTACGACGTGAGCGAGGATTTGTCCGTTAGTTTAGATGTTATTAACCTATTGGAAGAAGGTCAGCGTAAATTTGGTCGTAGTAAAAATAATATCTTCTTCGTTCAAGAAGCAGACAGACGTATGGTATTAAGTGCAAGTTACAGCTTTTAATGACTTAAGGTTTTCCCTCAGTCAGTTTCTCTGACTGAGGTGATTAATGTAAAGTAATAAAAGAGTGAAACATTAGAACCTTGTTTCACTCTTATTCGTTGCGTCAGCATTTCTGGCAATGCTAGTATAAATGAGCGCAATTTTATAAATACAACCCGTAAAGCGAAACACGCTATGAGTAAAGCAACTGTATTAAATAATGTAGATCATAAAAGTTTAAAGGTTGATACTCGACCTGAGTCTAGTCATAACAAACACGTCAACCGATCTTTAGTATATGCGACAGAAATAAGTGAACTTCATAAAGAGTTTCCATTGGTATTTTACAAAGATCTCGACACCGAACAATTACAATTACATGCCATACTTGGTCTTGAGAAAGATGAAAATTTATTTATCGGGGATAGTGGTTGGAGCACGCGATTTGTGCCAGCTCTTTTAGCTAGAGGCCCTTTTAGTTTAGGTTATAAAAAAGCACAAGACGAAGGGGAGGCACCAACGGCTCCTCTTATCTGCATCGACATGCAAGACCCACGAGTTAATTCTAAACAGGGAGAAGACATTTTTCTGCAATTTGGAGGAGAAGCGCCTTATCTTGAATATGTCAAAAAAGCATTACAAACCATCGATAGTGGAATACAGTTTGATAAAACTTTATTTACATTGGTTGAGTCTATGGACTTACTAGAGCCTGTGTCGATTCAAATCACACTCAGTAATGTTGAAGAGATTAATTTTAGTGATTATTACACGATCAACCAACAGAAATTAGCCACACTGGATGGTGAAAGTCTAAGTAAACTCAATCAATATGGGGTGCTGAGTCTTTTGTACTTTGTACTCGCTTCAATGGGTAATTTCCAACAGCTAATCGCACTCAAAAATGCAAAATCGGCAATGTGTTAACTCTCATCGATATAAGGCATAGCCTGCGTGATAAAGAAAAAAAACAAAGTAAGAGTATTGGAAAACATAACGCCAAATTCCATTCCATACGATGAGTTATTTGCACAGGATCAACCCGTCATTTTAAAAGGACTGGTAAAAAATTGGCCTTTGGTAAAAGCAGGACATCAATCACCTGATAAAGTAATGGAGCAATTAGAGCAGCATTATAGTCAACGTCCGATGTTAGTTTACAAAGGACCACCAGAAATAAAAGCACGCTTCGGCTATGATAAATCTTGCACAGGTTTTAACTATTCCAGTGAACGAACCACTATTCCTGAGGTGTTTAGTACCATTCGTAGTCAATTATCTGAGGAACAGCATGATTATCTGTATATCAATTCGCTTAGGTTAGATGAAGGTTTCCCTAAGCTAAGTGAAAGTCATAGTTTGACTTTCGATCACTCTGAATTTAAGCATAATCAACCCGTTGCTAAAATTTGGTTGGGCACAGAGTCTGTTGCCGCAGCACATTTTGATCAGCCCAAAAATATCGCTTGTTGTGTGGTAGGTAAACGGCGCTTTACTTTGTTTGCACCTGATCAGGTGCATAATTTATATCCAGGTCCATTAACTCCAACACCTGGCGGTCAGATGGTCACATTAGCCGATATCAGTAAACCAGATTTCATACGTTTTCCACTTTTAAAACAGGCCCTTGAAAATGCTTACATCGTCGACCTTGAACCCGGTGATGGCTTATATTATCCAAATATGTGGTGGCACGAAGTTGAGGCTTTTGACCGTTTTAATGCCATGGTGAATTTTTGGTGGATGACTGCCCCACCTTATTTAGGTAATCCGATGGATGTGCTGATGCATGCCATGATGAGTGTAAGAGATCGCCCAGCTCATGAAAAGACGGCATGGAAGGAATTATTCGACTATTACATTTTTGGTGATCCTGAGCAGGTACGGGCACATCTTCCGCCCGAGAGTCATGGGATATTTGCAAATATGGACGATAATTTAAGTAGGCGTTTGCGCGCAATGTTACGAAATAATCTAAACCGATGAAGATAAGAGACAATATATAAACATGAATACAAAGACCAAAGTTGTAGTAGCAGGGGGCGGTACAGCCGGTTGGCTGACAGCATTTAGCCTAGTAACTCGTCTTGGCAAACTCCTTGACATTACCTTGGTCGAGTCCGACCAGATCGGTACAGTAGGAGTGGGAGAAGCAACTATTCCCACTATGCGCGCATTTCATAGCTTGATCGGTATTGACGAAAAAGAATTTATGGCCGCCACTCAGGCAACCTTTAAACTGGGGATCCAGTTTGATAATTGGGGTCATCAGGGTAACAGCTATTTCCATTCTTTCGGTGAGATTGGGCAACGTTCATGGATGGCCGAATTTCATGAATTTTGGTTAGAAGCTAAAGCGCAGGGTTTTGGGGGTAGCTTAGATGATTACTGTCTCGAATTAAAAGCAGCTCAAGCTAATAAATTTGCCACTTTTACTGGTAAAAAACCTGTTAACTTTGCTTATCATCTTAATGCCACGGCTTATGCGGTTTATCTGCGTAAAAAAAGTGAAAAAGCAGGTGTTAAAAGAGTGGAGGGACGCATAGAACAAATACAAAACGATGAAGAAGGTAATATATCATCACTTACATTGGAAGGCGGTGAACAGGTAGTGGGCGATGTGTTTATCGACTGTACTGGGTTTCGCGGATTACTAATTGGTGACAATTTAGGCGTTGAGTACGATGACTGGAGTCATTGGTTAGCGGCTGATAGTGCCATTGCGGTGCAAACTAAAGCAGTAGAAGCCCCACGTCCTTATACCCGGGCCATCGCACATTCAGCAGGTTGGCAATGGCGCATTCCCCTTCAAAATCGTGTCGGTAACGGGATCGTTTACAGCAGTCGGTTTGTATCTGACGATGAAGCTCGCGATACGTTACTAGCCAACCTTACTGGTGAAACAATCACCGAACCACGGCAAATTCGTTTTAAGACTGGCAGGCGCAAAAAAGCATGGCATAAAAACTGTATTGCCATTGGACTTTCTAGCGGATTTTTAGAGCCTTTAGAATCAACCAGTATTCACCTTGTCACCACGGCAATACTTCGGCTTATGAAGTTTTTTCCTTTTGGTGGCAATACCAATTTATTGGCAAAACAATTTAATCGTGAGACCCAGCTAGAACTTGAGACTATTCGTGATTTTATTATTTTGCATTATCACCTAACACAGCGAGATGACAGCCCGTTTTGGAAACATTATCGCACTATGGATATTCCAGATTCTCTTGTTCACCGCATGGCAATGTTCCGTGAAAACGGCTATGCGTGGCCCGACGATGTTGCCTTGTTCAGGGTCGATTCTTGGGTACAAGTTATGATGGGGCAGGGCTTAATGCCTAAGCAACATCATGGTGCAGGTCGGGTTTTACCAGTAGACGGATTGAAGCAACAAATGATGGCATTAAGAAAGATGATAGATAGCTCTGTTTCACAAATGCCAGAACATGCAGACTTTATTAAAAGCTACTGCCCGGCTGATAATTTGTAATTTATCTTAGTTTGTATTTATCAAAGAGAAAGCAATAAATGAAGACACGAGTAGTGATTGTTGGGGGTGGAACAGCCGGCTGGTTAACAGCTGGTATTATTGCTGCCAAACATTGCACGGTAAATATCGCAGACACCGCTAATACCGACATCCAGCAGACCGAGGTTATTTTGGTCGAATCTCCCGATGTAAAAAATTTGGGTGTAGGCGAAGGAACATGGCCCACAATGCGTGATACGCTCCGACAGATAGGCATATCTGAACGTACTTTTCTATCTTGTTGTGATGCTAATTTTAAGCAAGGATCTAAATTTGTCGGTTGGTTAGACGGTGAAAGTGATCATTATTACCATCCATTTATGGCTCCAGCAGGCTATGGCTCCGTAAGTTTAGCGGAACATTGGTCAGCAACCTCAAGAGAACTTGATTTTGAAAGTTGGGTGAGTTCACAAGGCACTGTTTGCCAGCAAAACTTAGCACCTAAAACTTCACAGATGCCCGAGTATGCATTTGGTTTGAACTATGGTTACCACATTAATGCGGGTAAATTCGTGAGCATGCTTCACCAGCACTGTGTTGAAAAGCTGGGGGTACAATATATTCAAGGTCACGTAGAGCACGTCTTGCCCGCAGAAAATGGTGATATTGCATCGATTGTATTAATGGGGGGAGAACACGTTGATGGGGATTTATTCATAGACTGTAGCGGCTTCGCTGCTATATTGATTGATAAACATTATCAGATCCCCTTTAAATCTCAGCAGCATATTTTGTTTAACGACACGGCACTCGCTTTGCAGGTAGAACATGCTTCCGACGATGTTCCGATAGCATCGTGTACAGTGTCAACAGCACAAAAAAGCGGTTGGGTTTGGGATATTTCGTTGCAAAATCGACGTGGTATTGGTCATGTGTTTTCTAGTGACTTTACTGATGCTGAGCAAGCAGAGCAGGCGTTACTTAGATACGTACATAATGATCCCTTTCTTTCTGCAAAGAAATTAACCCCTCGCAAAATTAAATTTACTCCAGGTCACAGAGAGACTTTCTGGCATAAAAACTGTGTTGCTATTGGCGTCTCAGCGGGATTTGTGGAACCGCTAGAAGCGACAGCGTTGGTATTAATTGAAAAGTCAGCTGAATGGATCAGTCAGCAACTTCCTCGAAATCGAAGCGCAATGACGGTACTGGCAAAAAGGTTTAACCAACTTACACTGCAGCGTTGGCAGGAAATCATCGACTTTTTGAAGTTGCACTACGTCCTTACAAATCGCCAAGACAGTGAATACTGGCGAGCACATCAACAACCAGACTCCATTCCTGAAAGTTTGCAAGACGCGATGACTTTATGGCGTTCTCAAGCACCCGGTTTGTATGAAGCGAACCAACGATTTGAATTGTTTTCTTCTGCCAGTAAACAATACGTGCTTTATGGAATGGCCTTTCACACAGCCTTAGCGCAATCAGACCTGGGACGTCAGGACGTTTCAAGGGTAAAACGATTACGTAGTGAAACATTACATTCCACAGAAAAATTGCTTAGTGCTTTACCCACAAACCGACAATTTTTTAGTAACTTAAAGAAAGCATGATGGAAAGTTTTGACTATCACTGTATTGAGCAGATGCATAAAAAAAATTAAAAGTAAGGTATTACAATGGAGATGAGTTTTTTTTGTGACAGGGTCAGTCTGTTTATGGTTTTTGACGTCACCTCACGTTCACGCGCCCTTCTTGCCCAGTTACCTAGATGCTTGTTGGTTGGGTACAGGACCAAGACAAGTTCTCAACCTCACAAAAAATTTTATGGGTGACCTCAATTTTATTATTACTACTACTTTGCTAATGAAGGTTAGTTGTCTGTTGGTATCCTTTTTTTTACAGACGGTTATAGGCAAATTGTTAAAAACTATATTGTGAAAACTATGAACATTAGACATGCGACACAAAAAGATATTCGCTCCATTGCTGAGATATATTTGACCTGTTTTCCAAATGAACGGGAACATTTTTTGTGGGTTAAGTCATCCTTTAGAGCATTTCCACGCGCAGTTTATTATGTCGTTGAACACCAGGGGAGGATTGCTGGTTATATCCTATGGTGTGTGAAAAATGGCTTTAGAGACTCAACCATCGCTGAGCTCGAACAGGTAGCCGTTGATCCTAAATTTAGCGGGGGCGGGTTGGGCCGAAGATTGATCGAAGATTCGTTTGAACGATTTAAAAAACATGTTGAAGATAACGGCTACCGAGTAAGCGCGGTGATGGTGACTACAACAGAGGGTAATTACGCGGAGAATTTATATAAATCGACTTTACACGTCGCTAGGGCAGCAGTATTAACAGGATATGGCTCAGGCAACGAAATTATTCTGTACAACCACTCGGTTGAATCTACCTAAGCCGATGATGAATAATAACAACATTTCAGCTAAACGAATAAACACAGAGGACCAACAGGACTATCGTTTTGCATTTGCTATCATGACATTGTTGTTTTTTTTCTGGGGTTTTATCACTGTGTTGAACGATATTTTGATCCCTCTTTTAAAAGATTCATTCGATCTTAGTTACACCCAAGCTATGTTGGTACAGTTCTGTTTTTTTAGTGCCTATTTTATTGTATCTCCGATCGCCAGTAGGTTAGTAGGCAAAGTGGGCTATCAAAAAGGAATTGTGTTTGGATTGTTAACCGCTGCTGCGGGTTGTTTTTTATTCTATCCATCGGCAAGTATAGGTGAGTACGGATTGTTCTTATTTTCTTTTTTTATATTAGCCAGTGGTATCACCATTTTGCAAGTTGCTGCTAATCCCTACGTTATTGCAATGGGTCCTCAATACACAGCATCTAGCCGCTTAAATTTGGCCCAGGCACTTAATTCAGTAGGGACAACGGTGGCCCCTATAATTGGTGCCGCATTAATTTTAGGTGCCACTACAGCGGATGCTTCTTCTGTTAAGGGTCCTTACCTGATTATTGGTGTCCTATTGGTATTCGTCGCAGTTATCTTCTTTTTTATTAAGCTTCCTATAATGACAGATATACAGATCAGCGGTACACCTATTGGGAGTGTTTGGGAGCACAAATCGCTAGTCTTTGGCGTATTAGCTATTTTTTTATATGTAGGTGGCGAGGTGTCTATTGGTAGTTTTTTGGTCAGCTACTTTTCTGAAAACTCTATTGCTGGTTTAAGCTCAGCCAAGGCCGGTGCAATGGTTGCCTACTATTGGGGTGCAGCCATGATCGGTCGATTTGTTGGAGCGGCAATGATGCGTGTTGTTAGTGACACTAAATACTTAGCAGTTAATGCTGTTATTGCCATAGTTATGATTCTTGTCAGTATTAATACAACCGGTGATATAGCGATGTGGTCTATTGTGTCAGTCGGTTTTTTTAATTCAATTATGTTTCCCACTATATTCGCCTTGGCTATTCGTGGTCTTGGCCCTCTGACCACCAAAGGTTCTGGACTGATTTGTCAGGCAATAGTGGGTGGCGCATTGATCCCTGTTATTCAAGGCTTCGCTGCGGATAACATAGGGATCCAAATGAGCTTTTTGGTACCCATGATTTGTTATATCTACATATGCTGGTACGCACTTAATGGTGACAGATTTATCGCTGACACCAGTTAGAGATGAAACTAACCAACCGACCCCTAACAAATATTCTAATTTCTAGGACACATTGATTTTCAGTCACATTGTTTCTTTTTTAAAGAGTGCCATAACCGCTATTTGTTATCACTTGTTGTGAAAATTAATGCTGAATATGCTGGGCATTTAGTGATGGTAAGTTAATTTAATAAGAATAAACTTACCATGGTAGGCACTGGTAGTTACTTTGCTTAATTATTTATCAAAAATACAATATTAAGTATAAACCGTTGCTGGACTATTTTTATGATGTATATAATTCGGCTACCACTACTCGTTTGTTGTCCTTAGAGTCGCCCCTATATATTTAATGTCGTTGCAGATCTGGCGATTACGTTGAGTTATTTTGTTGCACAACATCACCAGTAGCTAATAGTGTATTTATTTGGTTATCGGTAATTCCTACCTGCTTCAAAATATCGATGCTATCTTGACCCAGAAGCCTGCCTACTTTGGGCTTAGACATATTATTGGCTGAGCACAATGGTGAGCTAATCTGTGGGATAACCTGCCCATCGTCTGTCATGGCTTGATTAACCATGTTGCGTTCTTTAAGTTGAGGATGTTGGGCTGCTTCGTGAACAGATAATACGGGTTCAACGCATACATCTGAATCTATGAACAGACTAAGCCAATACTGCATAGGTTGACTGGCAAATAACGCTGCCAAGTCTTGTTTCAATAAGTCTTGTTTGCCAGCGGGAGCCACACATCGTGTTAGCCATTGTGGGTATCCAATCAAAGTAAAAAAGGTCTGAGCAAATTTTGGCTCCAGTCCACCCACGGATAAATGTTGTCCATCGAATGTTGCATAATAATCATAAAATATGCCGCCGTTGAGGATTTCTTCGCCCAATTGTGGGTCCTGACCTGTTGCCAAAGCTGCGGCACCAGACATACCGTTCATCGCGAATGCGCAATCAAGCATACTGATATCGATATAACTCCCCTCACCGTCCTGTTGACGCTTTATCACTGCGGCCAAAATCGCCATTACTGCATGATGTGAACCACCAGCTAAATCGGCAATTTGTGTGCCACTCAATACTGGGCCAGTACTGGCTTTACCGCTGTAACTTGCCAGCCCAGATAAAGCCATATAATTGATGTCGTGACCCGCTTTATTCCTCTGGGGACCGGTCTGACCATACCCAGTAATAGAGCAATAGATAAGCTGTGGATTGATGGCCTTTAGTGTTTCGTAGTCGAGGCCCAATCGAGCCATTACACCAGGCCGGAACTGCTCGACCACCACATCATAACTTTGCAGCAACTGATGAATGATCTCACGGGCTTGTGTAGATTTTAAATTCAGTGCCAGCGAACGTTTATTGCGGTTGATTGCAAGATGCACATACGAGCGTGCATCAAACATCGGTGGAGTGACACGCAATAAATCTGGCCGTGTTGGTGACTCTACGTGGATGACATCAGCCCCCATATCCGCCAGCATCATAGTGGCATACGGTCCTGGTAATAATGTGCTGAAATCCAATACTTTTATTTGTGACAAAGGTCCCATTATTATCGCTCCATCAAAGCACGGGCAATAATGAGCTTCATAATTTCGCTGGTGCCTGCATAGATTTTCTGAACCCTAGCGTCGGCGTAAGCACGAGCAACTGGGTATTCCCACATATAACCGTAGCCACCGAAAAGTTGCAGGCACTCATCGATAGAGCGGCATTGAATTTCAGTTGATAGTAATTTGGCCTTAGCTGCGGTGGGTGCATCCAGTTTCCCTGCGACATGCAGTTCAAGGCATTTGTCGATAAATACCCTAAGCATAGTTAATTCAGCATCAACTTCAGCAAGCTTAAACTGGGTGTTTTGAAAACTAGCTACAGGACTACCAAATGCTTTTCTGTCTTTCACGTAATCAAGCGTATGTTGTAAAATGCCTTCCGCGTTGGCAACCGCGCCAAGCGCTACCGACAAACGTTCTTGCGCCAATTCCTGCATAAGATACTTGAACCCCATGCCTTCTTTGCCTAGTAAATTTTCTCGAGGTACTCTTACGTTGTCAAAAAACATCTCTGATGTGTCTTGTGCTTTCATACCAATTTTTTTAAGCTTTTTGCCCTTCTGAAAACCGGGAGTCTCTGCTTCGATAAGGAACAAACTGGTGCCTTTAGCACCAGCAGATGGGTCGGTTTTCGCCACAACAATCACCAAGTCAGCGAGTTGCCCATTGGTAATAAACGTCTTTGAACCATTGATGACATAATCATTTCCGTCCAATACGGCATGGGTTTTGACAGCTTGTAGATCTGATCCTGTGCCGGGTTCGGTCATCGCAATGGCAGTAATGATTTCGCCACTAATACAACGAGGTAGATACGCTTGCTTTTGTTGCTCGGTGCCGTAATTTTCCAAGTACGGTACCGCAATATCCGAATGCAAACTCCAGCCAATCCCAGTTAATCCAAATCGAGAGACTTCTTCTGTCACGACAGCGTTGTAGCGGTAATCAGCCCCAACACCTCCATATTTCTCAGATATAGTAGGACACAACATGCCCTGTTGCCCTGCCTTTAACCACACTTCACGACTGACTTGTCCCTGCTCTTCCCACTCTTCATGAAAAGGCATGGCTTCGGATTGAAGAAACTTTCTGACCATGTCACGAAACAATTCATGTTCGCTATCAAATACCTGTCGTGAAATCATAGATTTTCTCCTAATTGTGCTTTATCAATCAGTAATTGTGGGGGAGTAAAACGTTCGCCATAAGTGTCGCAAAATTGTTGTGCTCGGCGGATAAACAACGCCACCCCATACTGATTGATAAATTGTATACAGCCTCCTGTCCATGGTGGGTAACCAATACCAAAAATTGAGCCAATGTTGGCGTCAACAGTGGATGTAAGTACATGCTCTTCGAGGCAGCGCACAGTTTCAATTGCCATGATGAATAACAGTCGCTCTTTAATATCAGTTAAGGGTATCGTCGAATCTGATGCGGAAAACTGATTCAGACCCGTCCAAAGATGCTTTTTACCTTGTGGCAGATAATCATAAAATCCAGCTCCACCGGCTTTTCCTGGCCGCTCTAGTTCCAGCATACGATCAACTACCCTATCCGATGGGTGACCAATATACTGTTTGCCTTCAGCGTCTAAATCTCTAATGGTTTGGCGCTTAACTTTATCGATAAGGGTGAGTGATACTTCATCAGTTACAGCTAGAGGTCCCACCGGAAAACCTGCCAAAAATGCCGCATTTTCAATACTGGCAGCGGGCACGCCTTCACCTAGCATTGCCATGCCTTCACTCACAAATTTGTCAAATACCCGAGAGGTAAAAAAACCACGACTATCATTAACAACAATAGGCGTTTTACCTATCTGTTGAACAAAGTCGAAGCATTTAGCCAAACTTTCATCCGATGTTTGTTGACCACAAATGATCTCTACTAAGGGCATCTTATCTACGGGTGAAAAGAAATGTAAACCAGCAAAATTGTGTGGTCGCTTCGACGCTTTTGCAAGTCCAGTGATAGGTAAAGTGGATGTATTACTGGCAAACAATGCGGTTTGAGCTAACACGGCTTCTGCTTCTTGGGTGACAAGTGCTTTAAGATCTCTGTCTTCAAATACCGCTTCAATAACAAAGTCACAGGTGGCCAAATCTGCGGTGTCGCCAGTAGCAGTAATAAGACTCAGTATCTGTTCAATCTGCTGCCGTGTTTTGCGACCACTGTTAAGTTGTTTATCTAACAATTTACGAGAGTAGTCTTTACCGTGCTCTGCGCGTTTGTTATCAACGTCTTTGAGTACTACAGGGACCCCATTAATTGCACAAGTGTAAGCAATTCCTGCACCCATCATGCCAGCACCTAACACTGCGACTTTATGCACTGTGTGTTTATCAATATTAGCCGGACGACTGTTGCCTGCTTTGAGCAGATTAAGTTGGAACCAAAACGTATTGATCATGTTTTTCGCAACCTGGCCACAGGCTAATTCAACAAAATAGCGAGACTCAATCCGTGTAGCCGTATCAAAATCGACTTGAGCACCTTCTACCATCGCTGCGACTATGCGCTCTGGTGCTGGCAATACACCTTTGGTTTTAGCTCTAAGCATAGCGGGTAAAATGGCCAGCATTTGTGCCACTTTTGGATGACTAACCGCCCCTCCTGGTAACTTATAATGCTTTTCATCCCAAGGTTGCAGTACCGGTTTTAGTGCAGCTGGATGTGCCAGTATCCATTGCTGCGCCATATCCAACATGTCTACTTGCGACGGAGCTAATTCATTAATTAAACCCGCTTTTAGCCCCGCTTGAACATTAAATTGTTTACCTTCAGTCAGGTACGGTAACGCCCCTTGCAATCCTAATAAACGCACCATGCGGGTCACGCCACCGCCGCCAGGTAGCAGCCCTAAGGTTACTTCTGGCAAACCCATCCTCAGGCTTTTGTGATCGATTGCAATTCGGTGATGGCAAGCTAGCGCTAGTTCCCAACCACCGCCCATGGCTGCCCCATTAATACAGGCGACGACAGGTTTACCACTGGTTTCCAATGCACGCATAGAAGCCTTGATTTTCTCCACCATATGAAAAACCTGACTCGCATTTTCGTCGTTTACCTGCGATAGCATTGTTAAGTCACCCCCAGAAAAAAACGTCGTTTTTTCTGATCGTAATATAACGCCTACATACTCATCATTCTGTAATTCAGCGATTTTATTGGCAAAATCTTCGGCGAAATGTTCATCCATCAAATTGGCTGAGCTATCTGACCGGTCAAATATCAGATGTACGATACCTTGTTGATTTTTTTGATACTTAATTACCTGCATGTTGAGCTCCTATACACGTTCAATAATAGTGGCAATACCCATGCCGCCGCCGACACAAAGTGTCGCTAAGCCATAGCGCAAATTACGTACCTCGAGTTCATCTAATAAGGTGCCAAGTATCATCGCGCCGGTAGCGCCTAAAGGATGCCCCATTGCTATTGCGCCACCATTCACATTGATTTTGGCTGGGTCAACTTGCATGTCTTTTTGAAAGCGCATCACCACAGATGCAAACGCTTCATTGACCTCAAACAAATCAATATCGTTAACACTAAGACCCGCTAAATTTAGGGCTTTGCGGGTAGCCGGAGCAGGCCCAGTCAACATGATTGTTGGGTCTGTACCGACCAACGCAGTCGACACAATTCGTGCACGGGGTTCCATCGCGTATCGATTAGCCATGTGTTTGCTGCCAATTAACAGTGCTGCTGCTCCGTCGACAATACATGAGGAATTACCTGGCGTGTGCACATGGTTAATGCGTTCCACCTGCGGGTATTTTTGTTTGGCAACGGCATCAAAGCCTAGTTGCCCAGGCTGTAAAAATGATGCGTTAAGTTTCGCCAAAGTGGCCATATTGCTGTCAGCGCGGACAGTTTCATCATGTTCAAGAATGGTCAGGTTGTTTCTGTCTTTGACAGGCACAATAGAGCGGGAAAACGCTTTACGCTGCCAAGCATTTGCCGCCTTGAGATGAGAGTTCATAGCAAAGTGATCAACCTCTTCGCGGCTAAAACCGTTTAGGGTGGCAATCAAGTCGGCACCAATTCCTTGTGGCATAAAACCGGTATTCATATTGGTTTCCGGATCCATCGCCCATGCACCACCATCACTGCCCATGGGTACTCTGGACATAGATTCGACACCTCCAGCCACAACCAGGTGCTCCCAGCCAGAGCGAACTTTCATAGCAGCCATATTGACCGCTTCAAGCCCAGATGCACAAAATCGATTTAGCGTCACACCGGCTACATCGTCATCCCAACCTGCAACCAATGCAGCTGTTTTAGCAATGTCAGCGCCTTGATCGCCAATTTGCGTCACACATCCGATGACAATGTCGTCCACCGAATGAGTCTCAAACCCATTTCGTTGCTGCAAAGAGCTAAGTATTTGACTTAATAGGGTGACAGGTTTTACTTCATAAAGGGATCCAGATGTCTTGCCTCTACCGCGCGGGGTGCGGACTGCATCAAAGATGTACGCTTCAATTGTCATAAGTTTCCTCTGTATTTGAGGTCGTAAATAGGCGATAACCTTCGACCTACTAATGTGAGTAATACAGTAAACAATCAGTCGCTAGAAAAACATGACATTTAAGATCGCAAAACATGACATTTTTAATCATCTGGTTATTGGTGTGCTTGATATTCAAAAGGGGAAGTAAATGAGTCGTTGCAAGCAACTATTGGTGTGAGTCACGATATGCTTTAGGAGTCAGCCCAGTCCATTTTTTGAATGTACGATAAAATACTGTATCTTCTGAAAAACCAAGCTGTGAGGATATTTGACTAATAGACAAATCGGTATTTAATAATAATTGGATTGTTCGCGACCTGCGGACTTTGTCCTTGATTTGCAGGAACTGATATCCTTCCTGTTTAAGCCTTCGAGCCAGTGTAGCTGGGGAACAATTAAACGTATTTGCTAATGATTCCAAGCTGGTGGTATCAAAATCATCAAGCTCACTAATTCGGGCCTTAACCCTTGCAGACCATGTAGTTTGAGGTTCGTAACGACTTAAAATGTTCTCTGGCGAATCAGCCAAAAACTGACTAAGGCTATGAGTGTCTTGTTTGATCACTCGGTTTAAATAAGATGTAGGGAAAATAATTGCATTTTGTTTGCGTTGAAAAAATACCGGACAGTCAAACACCGACTGGGTATGCTGTAGCCACCCATGGCCGTCAAATACAAAATAGCATCGGTTTAACAATAAGGGGGCATCAATTAACCAAGCTAAATATCGCCATAAAATAGTGAATTGCATAGCAATAAAATAATCATTATTAATACCAGATTTTGCTTGATGGTGGATCACAAAAGCAGCTTCTTGACCTTCCTCTTGCAGTTCAAAATTAAACTCATCACTGAGCAGACGGAAAAATTCGATGAGTCGTAAAATAGTGCGGCGCACATTCCCACAACTAATGGTCGCATGGCACAGCATACGAAATGTACCTACACGCAAAGGTTTATGACTAAAACACATCGCCTCATCGTCAAGTTGGTCGTAACAATTTCGCATCAGACGAGCAAATTCGGTGGCATCAAGACAGGCTTGCTGATCATTAAGTAACGGTTCTTCTATGCCAACGCTCAATAGAAGTTGGCGCCGCTGAGCTGGATCAGCAATAGCGCTAAGTTGTGCGTTGACAATTACATTGGGAATTTTATGAGTCATATTTCTATTGTAACGTTAAAAATCGCGAATTAACCATACCGATTCTAAGTAGGTGGCCAAGTTGTTCTGTTTTTACGAATATGTGTTGTTGACGTTATATACGTATCTGCTCCTTCAAGGTGACAACCTCGCAGGTTAAATCTATGTTCCTTGTTTTGCCTATTCTTTTATATGCTTAATATAGTTAGCAAAGCATACGTTTTAGATGGTATCTATTACACTGCCTTACGAGGAAATTATGCTAGTTAATTGTGTTATTCCTATCCTCACTTTTCTTGCGTATCAATCAGCTAATCAAAGTAGGTCAGTGATTGCCAGAATGATCACTAAGGCTGACTCATCTGAATGGTTGTTGTATATACGTAAATACAGAATAAGAACAAGAATAAGTATTCCCCGTTGACCAAAATAAAGACTTAGACTGTCGCAGAGCTCGGTTTGTCTTACTTTTTTGACCTTGGAATAAGTCGAGGTATTGAAGCAACGCCAATTGTGCATAATGACATTATGTAGTTAATATTATAAATTACGTTAACGTGTCTATCTAAAAGACGTTTTAATTTAGGTGACATTTTCAGCGTCTTTTTAAATGAAGGTGTCAAAAATAGCGCCATAAAAGTTAGCTTTGTGTCCTAGACACTGAAGAATCATAGCCAGTTACATAGTTTATGCATAGCTCTTACTTTTACTTTATGGGAATTAGTAACTTTTAAAAGACTTTGTCAACATTTAGCGACAATTGAAAGCATTTAGCAACAATTTATGCTGCTAACGAAACTTTCGACAGCTGATAACTCTATTGATCCAATATGAGGTTTGACGACACCCTGCTGTGACAAGATGCGCAATGCCAAGTGCTGCGATAAAACTACTTAGCATGTCATTAACTGTGACTATACTGGATTATTAATTATGTATTTTTAGCGATTTTAACTGATTTTAAGTGATTTTAGCGACATTAGACGATTTTTTTGATGTTAATCGATGTAAGTTGTGCATTAAGCCACTTCAAGTGGCCTAATTTGTTCTAAGTGTTGCTGATCATGGCAGCCTTATAAATATCATTAAGCGGATGTGCAAAAATTTTCATGACCATGGGTTCAAAAAACTCTATTGGTAAAGTGTCATATTGGGATCAAAAGCAGGGCAGTCATATTGTTTAATAAATTCTTCCGTTGCAGTAAAACATTCATAATCTGGAAATTGTTCGCGCATATCAGAATCGAGGCCAATATGGTGGAAGAAATTTTTAGCTTGAAAAATACCATGATGCTACACAATCCAGTGTAACTGCTGTGATACAAAAGATTTGATGATGGCGGCGGCAATGTCAGGGTGGTTAATGGCTCCTAAGGTATCTCCAATATCAAGGAGTAAAGCCATAACGACATAATCATCTGCTCGACCGTCGCGGTATGCACGAGTGGCAGCTTGCAAAGTGCAACAGCTGGTCGAAGGGGAAGCCGCCGTAATCACACTCTAATAAACGTAGATATGCAAGTAAGTGCTTACTATTTTGAGGAAAGTGGAGTCTGTTTTTTAAAATGATTACCCAATCTTCAGCTGTGCTTTGAGCCATATCACTGAATGCGGCATGTTTACTGGTTGTTTTGTGCATCTGCTTTCTCCACAGTCCTCAGATTAGATATTAGCATCACTAATTTTAGAAACTAGCGCTACAGAACGCACCAACAC
>CAZMDX010000575.1:0-2477 GCA_964564805.1 uncultured Pseudoalteromonas sp.
CCAAGTATCACTTAAAATTGAAGATACACTAAAAAAAATGTTGAAAGGGTCAGTGCCTGTTATGAGCACCGATGCTCTGGCTGATTCAATTAAGTGCGAGTCTGATTGGTTAATATTAGATAGTCGGGAATTAGTTGAGTTTAAAACTAGCCATTTACCGAATGCAAAGTGGGTGGGTGCTCATGATTTTTCTATTTGCAAATTATCAGGCACCCCAAAAGACGCAAAAGTGGTGGTTTACTGCTCTATAGGTGTGCGCAGCGAAAAAATAGCCGAAAAACTTATTGCCTCTGGATTTTCCAATGTATGGAATTTATACGGTGGTATTTTTGCTTGGGCAAATGAGCACAAAACACTTATTGAAGGGGATCAAACACCGACTCTGGTTGTGCATGGTTATAATCAAAAGTGGGCAAAATTGCTCGACCATCACATACATTGCATGCAGACTAAATAGATTTAGTCATGTGTACTTTGACATGTTCATCAGTTGATATTTGAGCAGGTGTGCTAGCTGATTAAGTTGCGTTCGATGACTAAGCTCGCATAAAAAGTAGGGATTTTGTAGTCAAAAGATAAACATAAAGCCAAGATAAAACATGAACACAAGCATAAAAAAATTTTGCTAACTAAAATAGGATTAACTGAAAAGTGATCACAAAAAACAGGCCTGTGATAAAATTATAAGCAATAATTGTCACCCACTTATTTTGAGATAACGAGTTTTATAGTATGAAAATAAAAAAGTGGCTGGGATTTATATTTTTATCTGCTTTTACACTGTGTGCGGAGGGTAAATCAGTACATGTTGCAGTGGCTGCTAATTTTAGTAAAACCATGCAAAGTCTGGTGCTCGAATTTGAAAAAACGTCTGATTATCAAATTGCCTTGTCTTTTGGTTCGTCTGGAAAGTTTTATGCACAAATCAGGCAAGGTGCGCCTTATGAACTATTTTTTTCTGCTGATCAAGCTAAACCTGATGCTTTGCAAAAAGATGGACTAGTGATTGCTTCAAGCCGTTTTACTTATGCTATTGGTCGCCTTGCTTTGTGGAGCGCTAACCCTGACTTTACTGATAAAATAGAAACTAGATTTAAAAATAGTTTGTTTAATAAACTTGCGATTGCTAATCCTAAATTAGCACCTTATGGAACTGCGGCTCTGCAGGTACTTGCACATTTAGAGCTCATTGACGTTACTCGACCTAAATGGGTGAGAGGTGAAAATATTTCGCAAACATACCAATTTGTTAGCTCCAGGAACGCAGACTTGGGCTTTGTTGCTTTATCGCAGTTATTAGGCATAAATAAAGTGAAGACCATCTATCAAGGTTCTTATTGGTTGGTACCTGACAAAATGCATCGGCCCATCAAGCAAGATGCCGTGTTATTGCGCTCTGCTGCAAAAAGTTTAGGTGCAAAAGCCTTTTTAGATTTTATGCACACTGATGAGGCTCAAAGTATTATTGCTCAGTACGGTTATCTTTCAACAAACAGTCTGGATGTAGGCCAAGATTTATGAGCCTCACTGATGGTGATATTGCAACTATATGGTTGACGTTACGTTTAGCAACAACTGTCACGATATTATTGCTGATATTCGCAACCCCAGTCGCTTGGTGGTTAGCTAAAACACAATCTTGGTTCAAAGGTCCAGTAAGTGCGATAGTGGCGTTACCCTTAGTGCTTCCTCCCACGGTATTAGGTTTTTATTTATTATTAGCTATGGGGCCAAATGGAGCCATTGGACAATTTACTCAAGCGCTTGGACTAGGTACTTTACCTTTTACTTTTTGGGGATTAGTGGTCGCATCGATGGTGTACTCCATGCCTTTTGTTGTGCAACCTATTCAAAATGCAATTGAAGCTATCGGTAATCGACCTGTAGAGGTAGCTGCAACCCTTGGGGCAGGTCCCATCGATCGTTTTTTTACAGTGGTGTTACCTTTAGCAAAACCAGGTTTTATGACTGCTACCATTTTAGGTTTTGCACATACAGTGGGTGAGTTTGGCATTGTGTTAATGATAGGTGGCAGTATTCCTGGTGAAACCCGCGTAGTGTCCGTACAAATTTATGATCATGTGGAAGCATTAGAATATGCTCAGGCTCATGCTTTGTCGGGCGTAATGGTTGTCTTTTCTTTTGTAGTATTATTAATACTGTATACCTTTCAACGCAAACGCAAAGCGATAGGTATGACTTATGGCAGATAAAGGCAAAAAGATAAAATTGTCAGGCAAGCCCGAAACATCTGCTCAAGGGATCCAGGCAAGTTTTTATCTACGTTATGCTACCCCAGCTAAACCTACTTTTGCACTCGACATAGACATTATTATGCCTGGGCAGGGTATAACCGCTATTTTTGGCGAATCTGGGTCGGGCAAAACATCTTTGTTGCGTTGTATTGCAGGTCTTGAAAAAAACGCTTCTGGTAGGTTAAATGTTAATGGTGATTGTTGGCAGGAAACCAGTGTATT
>CAZMDX010000576.1:0-13825 GCA_964564805.1 uncultured Pseudoalteromonas sp.
CGTCCAGGTGGTTGGAAAGAACTACGTTATTTAGCATCTAGATTATTTTCTCAGCAGCTAAACCGAGATCGTCCCTTATGGGAATTTGTATTTGTTGAAGGCTTAGACAATATCCCTCAAGCACCTAAAGGGTCTGTGGCATTAATCAGTAAAGTGCATCATGCAGGATTTGATGGTAAATCTGGGGCTGACTTAATGTCTATGTTATTTGATGTGTCGCCAACACCAAGGAAACCGAAGCCAGCGGTTGCTAAAGATAGAAATGAGACACTCGGGCCTGTTGGGCTCATGGCAAAAAGTGCCTATAACTTTATTTCACGGCCTACTAAGCTTCCTGGTTTATTATGGGATACAGGTAAAGCTACTTTAAAAGCGGGGTACATGACTCGTGCACAAGGTATAAAAATGCCTACCATGCCGTTTAATGCGCCCAAAACAAGGTTTAACGATACGGTCGAAATGGAACGTGTTTGGAATTCGACTATTTTAGATATCCACCGCGTTAAAGCCCTTAGAAAAGTAGTGGACGGTGCAACCTTAAACGATGTGATTTTAGCTATATGTGCTGGTGCGCTTAGGCGTTACCTGTTGGAAAAGGGTGAATTACCTGATAAGCCACTTGTCGCTATGGTGCCAGTATCGACACGCACAGCAGAAGAAAAAAATGCGATGGGTAATCAAGTATCTGCGATGTATGTGCAGTTGGCTACAGATGTTGATGACCCAATTAAACGCCTCGAGAAAATTCAAATCAATACAATGGTAGGTAAACTTTACCAAGATGCCATCGATGCAAAAAGTTTAATGGGGTATGCCGAGTTAATTCCGTTTGGGTTAGCGGGTGTGGCAGCAAGGTTTTACTCCAGGGCGGCCATAGCCAAACATCATAGCCCATTATTCAATGTAATCATTACGAATGTACCTGGGCCACAGATACCTATTTATCTTGCTGGGCATAAGTTAATTGTTAATATGGGAACAGCACCAATTTTTGATGGTATGGGTTTGATTATGCCTATTTGTAGTTATAACGGTACCTTATCTATAAGTCCCACAAGTTCAGTAAATTTGATGCCTGATTTAGATGTGTTTACACGTTACATCCGCGAGAGTGCGAATGAACTAGAACTGGCGGTACAAGAAAAATTAGCGGGACAAGCCGCGATGGATTCACTCATGCGGGACGAATAATTTAACCACTTTATAGGATTTGTTATGAAACATGTATTACCTAATATACCAAGGCCTTCTTTATTTCATATGTTCAGCGAAGGTCGATCATTAGTCGAGCTCAGTGCTTTTGGCGCTGCATTACCATTTTTAAAGAGGGCTCCATCTGGTGACGGCCACCCGGTGATGGTGCTTCCCGGTTTCTTAGCCAGTGATTTTTCTACTAAACCTATACGGTCGTTTTTAAAAGGTAAAGGTTATGAAACATATGGCTGGGGGCTTGGACGCAATTTAGGCAAACACATAGTTGGTGGTGAACAAGTATTAAGCGATAAATTAATTAATAAAGTGATTGAATTATCAGTTACCCATAACGCTAAAGTAAGTTTAGTAGGGTGGAGCTTAGGTGGTATTTTAGCCAGAGAGATTGCGCGTATTATCCCTGATTGTGTACGGCAAGTCATCACGCTAGGTAGTCCATTTAATGGTTCTCATGGGTCATCGCCAGTAGTCGAAGGATTGTTTGAACTTATCAATGGTAATGTTTCTCAATCTAACCCTGATGTAGTTAGAAAAATGTTTACGCCTCCTCCGGTGCCTAATTCTGCATTGTACTCTAAAACTGATGGGGTTGTTCATTGGCAAGCTTGTATTAATCACCGAATTGAAGCACATCATCAAGCAGAGAATATTCAGGTTCGGGGCAGTCATTCTGGTTTAGGTCATAATCCACAGGTTGTGTGGATTGTTGCTAATAGACTGTCGCAAGCAGAAGCTAGCTGGCAGCCATACAAAAAAGATGAACTTGAAAAAACTCAGATTTCAGGCAAGCTGAAGCTCATTTAATTTACTAAGAGTTTTGACAATATTGAATTCTATCACTCACCACCCCGAGCAGTTGGTTGCCGCTAATAGTATTGATATTAATTACGATAGTTTCGGGGACAAAAGTCATCCAGCGATTGTATTGATTATGGGTTTAGCCACCCAAATGATTTATTGGGACGAGCAATTTTGTGAACTCCTTGCCTCACAGGGTTATTGGGTTATCAGATTTGATAACCGTGATAACGGTAAAAGCACATGGATGGACTCAACCCTCCCCCCCAGTAGTTTTGCTTTACTGAAAAATGCAGTGTTCAGACGCCCGTTGGGAGCCACTTATTTATTATCTGATATGATGAAAGATACTTTGGGTTTATTAGATGCATTGCATTTAAAAAGTGCACATATAGTTGGTGTATCCATGGGTGGGATGATTGCTCAAGAGATTGCCATTAAACATCCACACAGGGTTAAAAGTCTAACTTCGATTATGTCTACCACGGGTAATAGAAAATTACCTAAACCATCTACAGCGTTTAGTTTTAAAATGCTGAAACGACCACCTAAAGATGTCAATAAAGCTGTCATCTATGGCTTAAATATTTGGCGTTTGATACACGGAAAATACTACCCATTTGATCAACAAAAAGTACTTAATTTAATAACACGGGCAATACAACGCGGCTTTAATCCTGACGGTAACACCCGTCAATTAGCCGCTATATTGGACTCACCAGATAGAACTGCCGCACTAAATGCTTTAAACGTTCCAAGTTTAATCATACATGGCCAGGATGATCCCTTAGTTCTCGTCGCTTGTGGTTATGCAACAGCAACAGCGATACCGAATGCCAAGATAAAAGTCTACCCAGGAATGGGCCACACTATACCCAATCAACTATATGACGATATAACCACACAGATAATAGATCATATCAAGGTGAGTTAAATTTATTTAAAGCGAGCAAATAAACCATTGACGCCGCGCACCATCCATCTAGGATAATGCGTGGCCCACTGCACTAATAATTTGTTAGCAATTTTATCCAAAAACACCACATCACCTTTCATACTGGCTTTATAGGCTTGTGTAGCGAGTTCCATCGGATCAGCTTTTAAAAACTTAGGAATGAACTTTTCAAAACCATCAGCATGACTAAGCATTTTGGTCTCTGTCATACCAGGGCACACACAAGTGACAGTTACCCCAGTGTCCCGAAGCTCTTCAGCAATACCCTCTGAAAAAGACAATACAAAGGCCTTACTGGCACCGTATGCTGCAAAATTAGGTGTGGGCATAAAACTAGCAATAGAGCCTATGTTGACAATTTTTCCTTGGCCACGTACAAGCATAGGTTTGATAAATTGTTGTGTCATATTAACTAGGCTCTGGATATTTAATTGCAACAAATTATTGAGCTTCTGTGGGTCGCTTAGGTTTAATTTTTGAACTTGCATCATGCCTGCATTATTCACTAAGATATCGATTTCAATTCCTTTTAATGCGATTGCTTCAAACAATTTTTGTGCCGCATCGACTGGGATCAAATCAGCCGCAAATACATGCACATCGATTGCATATTTTGCTTTTAGTTCGTTAGCAAAGTCCATTAATTTAGCTGCATTACGCGCCACTAAGACTAAGTCATGCCCATTCTTTGCGTATACTTCTGCAAAACTGCGGCCTATACCTTCTGATGAGCCTGTGATGAGTGCTGTTTTAAGTTTGGACATTGCGAACCTCGTTGTTAATTTACATGATGTGAGAGCAGACCAACATATCACATGATTTATTTCTTATCTTGTAGGTCGTTTAGGGAAAATGAATCGTCTGAAAAACCTAGCTGTGGAGATGATTCAGTATTACTTTTCTTGTTTTTTATGACTGCTTTTGCTCTTTTTTTACGTGCTGCACAGGCTTTATTTATTTTACTTTGAACATCTTGTTCTAATTTTATCCAATGTACTCTTTCATCTCTAGAACGAAAACAACCCACACAGAAACCTTTTGGCCCAGATTGACAGACGCCAATGCATGGACTGGTAATTTCAAAGATTTCAATTTGTTTCAACGTCTACCTCAACACTTCATATTAGAGCTTCAAAGCGCTATATAACCCTAGCATATCGAAGCTTAAAGATAGAAAAATATAACCACATTGTTCTTGGTACTGTAAACGCCAAGGCAAGTAGAGCCACAGTTATTAAAATCGGGTGGTTGCAGACTGTGTTCTTGAAAATATTCGATACACCGTAATCAAAAATTTGGCAATAACAGCCAATATCACTGTCCATACAGGATATATCAGTTGATTGTGTATTAGTAGAAAATGTAACGTAGAACCATTTATCAAAATCGAACCAGGAGACAGGTAGTACCCAATGCCAGATTTAATCGGGGGTGTTTGATTTTATAGATATCTTGTTAGCTTATCTGGTTGATATGGTGTGAGCTGTCGAGTCTACGAATTTTAGACTTGAGCTAGTGATCTTTGAAACCTCCATTTATAGGTTCTAGTTATTTCGTCTGATCATCAAACATGAGTTTACTCATTACCAGAAGTGACGATAAGTCTGACTATGTTTAGTATGAGATCTTGTTGTTGATGTGAATAGTTAAACGATAGACAAAAAAAAGGACCTACTGGCCCTTTCTTTAATAATTTAAATATTTTACTTTTTCTTCGCTTTTGGATTAGGCATGTCAGTAATAGTACCTTCGTACATCTCTGCAGCTAGACCGATTGATTCGTTTAGGGTTGGGTGTGCATGTATAGTTAATGCTATGTCTTCAGCATCTGCGCCCATTTCGATTGCTAGACCAATTTCACCTAACATTTCGCCCGCGTTGATACCGACAATAGCACCACCAATGATACGGTGAGATTCTTTGTCGAAGATCAATTTAGTTAACCCTTCAGTACGTGCTGATGCAATGGCACGACCTGATGCAGCCCAAGGAAAAGTCGCCGATTCGTAATTGAGACCTTGTTCTTTGGCTTCCTTTTCAGTCACACCAACCCATGCTATTTCTGGATCAGTATAAGCAACAGAAGGAATACCTTTAGGATCGAAATAATGCTTTTTACCTGAGATAACTTCAGCAGCAACATGACCTTCGTGTGCTGCTTTGTGTGCAAGCATAGGCTGTCCGATTAAGTCACCTAAAGCAAAAATATTAGATACGTTGGTACGAAGTTGTTTATCAACATTAATAAAGCCACGTTCGTCAACTTTTACACCGGCTTTTTCTGCATCGACTACGCTGCCATTTGGACGACGCCCAACGGCGACCAATACTTTATCGTATCTAACTGGCTCTGCGGGTGCTTGTTTACCTTCAAAAGTGACGTACAAGCCGTCTTCTTTTGCTTCAACGGCTGTTACTTTAGTTTCTAGCATCACGTTGAATTTATTTTTCACATACTTTTGATAAGCTTTTATTACGTCTTTGTCAGCCGCAGGAATAAGCTGGTCAAGGAACTCGACTACGTCAATTTTTGAACCTAACGCACGATAAACTGTACCCATCTCCAAGCCGATAATACCACCGCCTAGGACCAACATTTTTTCTGGGATATCAGCTAGTTCTAGTGCGCCAGTTGAGTCGATTACGCGAGGGTCATCTTTTGGAATAAACGGTAAGCTAATTGGCTCAGACCCAGCTGCAATGACGGCATTGTCAAAGGTGATCGTTGTTTTTCCGTCTTTGCCTTCAACTTCAAGCGTATTACTACTAGTGAATTTACCATAACCTTGTACGTGTTTGACTTTACGCATTTTGGCCATACCAGATAAGCCTTTGGTTAACTGGTCGACAACGCTGTCTTTCCACCCACGGACTTTGTCTAAATCGATGACAGGCTCACCAAAAGATACCCCATGGCTAGCCATATCTTTAGCATCGTCAATAACTTTGGCTACGTGAAGCATCGCTTTTGAAGGGATACAACCCACATTCAAACACACACCACCTAAAGTAACACGGGCGTCAACTATTACTGTTTCCACACCTAAATCAGCAGCACGAAAAGCAGCTGCATAGCCCCCTGGGCCAGCCCCTAATACAACTAACTGAGTCTTAATTTCGCTCATATGATCCTCAATTTTTTTTTGAACAACATGTTTTGCTTACGGTGCAAATAACATGTCGTGAATAAATTCTGTTTCTTGGTTTTAAAAAATGGGTAACCGTTATCTGTCACCCAACTTTCACTAAAGTATTATTCTACGTAAATCTGTTAAATTTGCAGCAACTTCGGTAGAGAAACGCGCACCTACTGCACCATCAATAACCCGATGGTCGTAAGACAAACTTAACGGCACCATAAGCCTAGGTATAAATTCTACACCGTTCCACTTAGGTTTCATTTCTGATTTAGACACGCCCAATATAGCAACTTCAGGGGCATTAACAATAGGTGTAAACGCTGTTCCGCCAATACCACCTAAACTAGATATGGTGAATGTACCACCTTGCATATCGGTTGCTTTTAACTTGCCTTCACGCGCCTTAACTGATGTTTCTATCAACTCTCGTGAAAGTTGTTCAATACCTTTTTTGTTTACATCTTTGATAACAGGCACGACTAGGCCATTGGGTGTCTCCACAGCGATACCAATATTTATAAACTTCTTAAGTATTAAACTTTCGCCATCGTCAGATAATGATGAGTTAAAGGCTGGGTATTTTTCCAAGGCTTTAGCAACTGCTTTCATGACAAATACGAGAGGTGTGATTTTTAAACCTGATTTTGTCTTAGCGTGATAAGCATTTTGCTCTTTACGGAAAGTTTCAATGTCAGTGATATCCGCTTCATCAAACTGTGTAATATGCGGGATAGTAGCCCAATTACGGTGTAAGAATGGGCCAGATATTTTCTGGATGCGGGTCAAGGGTAATATTTCAATTTCACCGAACTTAGCATGGTCAACAGGCTTAACATTCGCAATGTGTAATACATTATCAGCACTCACCGCGTTGCCACTTACCGCGTTGCCGCTAGCTGAACGAGGCTTAGCTAGCTCTGCTTTAACATAGGCCTGCACGTCTTCTTTGAGAACACGTTTTTTTGGGCCTGTCGCTACAACAAGACTTAAGTCGACACCAAATTCTCTGGCTACTCTGCGAACTGAAGGAGAAGCATGTGCTTTTCCACTGATAGTAGAGACCGGTTCAGTTGGGACTGGTGCTGGTTTTGTTGGAGCTATTTTTGCTGCTACTGGTGTTGCTGGGGTTGCTGGTGGTTTTTCTGGTGCGGTTTCCGGGGCTTTGGTATTAGCCGCTTGTACTTCGCTGGTTTTAGGTGCGGATTCAGTAGAGGTAACACTGGCTGTTTCAAGTTTAATCACAAGAGTACCTTGTTTAACCTTATCACCAGTGGAGATATAGACTTCTTTTACTGTTCCTGCGTGTGTGGATGGCACATCCATAGTGGCTTTATCTGTTTCCAATGTAATCAAACCGTCTTCTAGTTCAACTACATCACCTACACAGACCATTACATCAATAACATCTACTTCGCCGTCTTCGCCAATATCAGGCACCGCCACGTCAACTAATTCACCTGCACTAGTCGTAGCAGTAGGCTCGGCTTCACTTGGCACTGCGACGGGTGGTGTAACTGTTGTTTCAGCTTCTTGTGTTTCAGATGCAACTGGTGCTTCTTGTGAAGCAGGTTCGGCTGCTCCTACTGTTTTAATTTCACCGATCACATCACCTTCTTTGATTTTGTCACCGACTTTGACCGATAAACTGGCTAGTTCACCTGCAAAAGGTGCCGGTATATCCATCGATGCTTTATCTGTTTCAACGGTGACAATACCTTCGTCGGCTTCGATTGTGTCGCCAACGGCAAAACAAATTTCAATTATTTCAACTTCTTCGCCACCTACATCGGGGACTAGAATTTTTTGAATATCAGACATATGTAAAACTCCTTATCTAGTCACTATTACGCGTAAAGTGGGTTAAGTTTATCGGTATTGATGTCGAAACGTTTAATCGCTTCAGTTACAACCTTCTTGTCAATCTCACCACGTTTAGCTAGTTCATATAAAGAAGCAACCACCACATAGGCTGCGTTAACTTCAAAGTGTGTACGTAAGTTTGCACGACTATCACTGCGACCAAAACCGTCAGTACCTAAACAACGATAATCAGTGTCAATAAATGCACGAACTTGGTCAGAATAACCTTTCACATAGTCAGTGGCTGCAATAGCAGGACCTGCGTCTTTGGTGATGATTTTGCTGATGTAAGCCGTTTTAGTATCCGCTTCAGGGTTCAGCATGTTCCAACGTGCAATGGCTTGTCCGTCACGGGCTAATTCATTGAAAGAGGTCACAGAATAAACATCGGAAGATATTTTGTAGTCTTCACTTAGGATCTGCGCCGCTTTACGTACTTCATTCAAAATAGTACCGGAACCCATTAGTTGAACATTAGACTTAGCTTTGGCTTTTCCTTTTGCTTCAACGCGTTCTAGCTTATAAATACCTTTAATGATTTGTTTAGCAACATCATCACTTTCAGGTATCGCAGGGTGTTGATAGTTTTCGTTCATCAAAGTCATGTAGTAGAAAACATTTTCGTTTTCTGTGTACATCCGACGTAAACCGTCTTGTACAATCACCGCTACTTCATATCCGTAAGTTGGGTCATAGGTGACACAGTTAGGAATTAAGTTAGCTTGAACATGTGAATGCCCATCTTGATGCTGTAAACCTTCGCCGTTTAAAGTTGTACGACCTGCAGTTGCACCCAATAAGAAGCCACGAGCTTGACTGTCACCAGCTGCCCAAGCTAAGTCGCCAACACGTTGGAAACCAAACATTGAATAGTAGATATAAAACGGAATAGTGGTGGCATTACAAGTTGAGTAAGACGTGCCAGCTGCAACCCAAGAAGCCATCGCTCCTAGTTCGTTAATACCTTCTTGTAAAACCTGGCCCTTTTCGTCTTCACGATAATAAGCTACCTGGTCAGCATCTTGAGGCGTATATTTTTGACCTTCGTTGGCGTAAATCCCGACTTGACGGAATAAGCCTTCCATGCCAAAAGTGCGAGCTTCGTCAGGGATAATAGGCACCACACGTTTACCTATTTTCTTATCTTTCAACAAGACATTCAATACACGTACAAAGGTCATAGTAGAAGATACTTCACGCTCACCAGAACCTTTTAAGATAGCATCAAAGGCTTTCAGTTCAGGGATTTCTAGTTGTTCTTCAGCTTGCTTACGACGCTGAGGTAATGATCCGCCTAAAGCTTCTCGACGGGCTTTCATATACTTATATTCTTCACTGTCTTCAGCGAATTTATAAAAGGGTAAGTCAGCAATCGATTCGTCCGCGACAGGAATATTGAAACGGTCACGGAATTTTTTGAGGGAATCCACGTCCATTTTTTTGACGTTGTGTGCAATATTTAATGCTTCACCTGATGCACCTAAACCGAAACCTTTAATGGTTTTGGCTAAAATAACCGTCGGACGGCCCTTGGTGTCCACGGCTTTTTGGTAAGCTGCGTATACTTTAACAGGATCATGTCCACCACGATTTAGACGGAATATGTCTTCATCAGACATATTTGCCACTAGAGCCGCTGTTTCGGGGTATTTGTTAAAGTAATTTTCTCGGGTGTACTTACCACCTTTAGCTTTACAATTTTGGTATTCACCGTCCACGGTTTCATTCATGAGTTGTAAAAGTTTACCGGACTTGTCACGGGCTAGTAGTGCATCCCAGTAACTACCCCAAATGACTTTGACCACTTCCCAGCCTGCGCCACGAAAGTTGCCTTCAAGTTCTTGAATGATTTTACCATTGCCGCGGACCGGTCCATCCAAACGTTGCAAGTTGCAATTGATCACAAACGTTAAGTTGTCTAGACCTTCTCGTGAGGCTAAACCAATAGCACCTAATGATTCTGGCTCATCACATTCACCGTCGCCTAAGTAACAATAAACCCTTTGTTCTGAGCAATCTTTAATACCGCGGTTAGTTAAATATTTTAAAAAACGTGCGGTATAAATAGCTTGCAACGGACCTAAACCCATGGAAACAGTGGGGAACTGCCAATAATCTTTCATTAAGTGAGGATGTGGATAGGAAGGTATACCTTGCCCATCACACTCTTGACGAAAATTATTTAATTGCGTTTCTGATAAATTGCCTTCAAGAAAAGAGCGCGCATATATACCAGGAGAAATATGGCCTTGAAAAAATATGAAATCGCCACTATTTTTATCGTTGGGTGCTTTAAAAAAGTGATTGAAACCTACGTCATACAACATGGCAGAAGATGCAAAACTACCAATATGACCGCCCAGATCTAAGTCTTTTTTAGATGCTCGTAACACTATCATCAAGGCATTCCAGCGGATCGCCGCACGAATTCGCGTTTCAATCGTCTGGTCACCGGGCATGGTCGGCTCTTGTGCCACTGGGATCGTGTTGATATACGCTGTGGTTGCGTCATAAGGTAAATGTGCTCCACTACGACGAGCTTTGTCGATTAGAGCCTCTAAAAGAAAATGAGCACGTTCTGCACCTTCTTCCTCAAAAACTGTCTCTAGAGAGTCTAACCATTCTTGTGTTTCTTGTGGATCCACATCCGGATGCATCATATCAGCCATGGTGCTTTCCCTTTTTATCGTTTGTTAGTTAAGGAACTTATCGTTATCCAAATATAGTGAGTGTAAAACTCGACTATTGTATGGTGTTTCAATAAGTTGTTATTCATCTAAACCTTGAACATGTCTAAACACATCCAATGAAATTCTTAATTTACTTCTATCCGGCGCAACGCGCGCTGCATACGCATGTCTTGTCGGTTAATATTTAACAATGTTTCTTCTATATAAGCTAAGTGTTCATTACTAGCCTTACGGGCCTGTTCAGGATCACCTGCTAAAATTGCTTGAACTATGTTGCGCCTTTGACGGTTTATATTTTGTGCAGCATCAGTGTGTTTGGTCAACACCTCTAAGTTTCGCTGAATATTGTCTTGCAGCATAGACTGTAAACTGCGCATTACGTGCTGTAAAACCATGTTGTGGGCAGCGTTGGCCATAGTCAGGTAAAAGTTTACTAAGGCTATTGCTTCTAGGCTTTTATCTGTTGAATTGGAGTCATCTGGCAATGCATCTAAAGCACTTTCTAGTGCTTGGTAATCCTCTGGTTGACCTCGCAACGCCGCATAATAAGCGGCCATGCCTTCTAATGCGTGTCGAAATTCGAGTAAATCAAACTGCATTTCTGGTTTGTCAGATAAAAGTAGCAAAAGCGGATCGGTAATCAATTCGTTTAATCGGGGCTTAACAAAAGTGCCGCCACCTTGTTTACGCTCGACCAAGTTTTTGGTTTCAAGTTTTTGAATCGCTTCTCTCACCGAAGGCCGAGATACTGCAAATTGCTCTGCGAGTGTGCGTTCAGATAACAGCTTTTGTCCGGCCAACAATCTACCGTCTAATATCATGGCTTCTAATTGCTCCATGATATCGTCAGATAATTTCCTAGATTGCACTCGGCGCATTCAAATATTCCATGGGTAGAGGGAAATAAATATGTTGGTTGGTAAATTGGTAATACCATTTAAGTACGGTATATTAGTAGACATTTGCCTTCGGGTAAATGTTAATTTTAACAATGCGCAGAGAAACCGACAATAAAGTAAATTAGTTCAGTAAAAACAGTGGAGTAAAAGGGGATTCGCCTGGTCAGACCTCTTAGTCAATCCAACCAGATAATGTTAATAATGCAATTATGACTAATAAAAACATCACATTTCGTTTCGCTAAGCGTACCAAAGTGCACGGTTCCTCAGTACAGTCATTTTCATCTGGTTCAATTTCTTCCGCTTGTTTTGATACATCTATCAACAGTGTTTTTGCCTGTACTGCTGGGTCGGGTAGGTAACCTAACCAAGTAGGAAAAGCGCGTGAAAAGTGCCCAACCAATAAAAAACCTAAAGCAGTGATCCGTACTGGTATCCAGTCAACAATATTCAGCAAGCGTTTTACCTGATTGGCAACTTGTATATTATCGTCTGACAATTTTGAACCCATTTCTCTGACTAATATATAAAAAAATGCTCCTGCAGCACCACAAGCCGCAAACCATAAAATAACTGCAGTATAATGTCGGTAGTTTTGCCAAACGAGGTTTAATCCAAAAGAAACGGTATCTTTGTCATCGCCACTAATTTGTTCTTTATACATGTCACAGGCTTGCGAATCCCCTTTATTTGCTGCTTGTAAAAAACATTTATAAGTAGCGCGAATAGCGGGGCAACCCACACAAACCATCAATATGGCTGTGCTTATAATTAATTCTACTAATCCACCAGCAAACTTTTGTACTACTAAATAAATAATTACCACAGGTACAAAAATAACCAGTGCTAAGACCCAAGATTTGGATGACGAATTAAACCAGCCCCGAGATTCGATATTTTCTAAATATTTGTCTGCGTAAAATCCCGCTTGCCAATACTGGGATTTAGTGGTGATGCGTTCGACTAGTAATACCAGCAATAAGCTGATTAATGTCATGATGTTATCTCTTGTTAATGTTTAGATTGTGGCTAACTAATTATATCATCTGACGATATTGCGACCAATTAAAAGCAATGCCCGGGTCAGTTTTTCTGCCAGGTGCAATGTCATTATGGCCAACAATGCGCCCTAAGGTAATTGCAGTATAATCCTGCATCAATTCTTTGGTTATGACACTTAAGCTCTGGTATTGAGCTTGGGTGTAGGGAATGTGGTCAGCACCCTCAAGCTCAATTCCAATAGAATAATCATTACATTTGCCAACCCCTTGAAAACTAGATACGCCAGCGTGCCACGCTTTTTTATCAAACGGCACAAACTGCACAATGTGGCCATCGCGTTTAATCAAGCAATGAGCGGACACCCGCATTTGATAAATGCTGGAAAAATAGGGGTGTAACTTAGGATCTAAACAGCCAGTAAAAAAGTATTTTATGTAGTCGCCTCCAAACTTATTTGGGGGCAACGAGATATTATGTATGACCAAAAGTGAAATAATGGTCTGAGCTGCTCGTTCATCCCAATGCGTTGTAGGGTAATATTCAGCATGTGTTAAAATAGCGTTTTTAATCAAGGTTCTAGCGGTATAAAAGGCCTGATGTTGTTATGATAGCAAAGTGGATCGATATAACAAAGTAGATCAATCAACGCTGAGAATTTTTTGGAGAGTAAATTAATCAATGCAACAGAATAAAATGGGTAAAGGCATGTTGATTGTTGCTTGGATCATTGGATTGGGTATGTTGACCGTGCTATTTGATGATCAACTTGCTAAACAGTTTAATCCAAATACCGATCCAATTTCTTCATCTAGTGAGGGTGTACAAGAGGTGCGACTCAAACAAAACCGAGCGGGGCACTACGTCAGTGGTGGCGTTATTAATGGTCAGCCGGTGGTTTTTTTATTGGATACAGGTGCCACACATGTATCAGTGCCTATGCATTTAGCTGAGCAACTTAACCTGCAAAGGGGGAGGGGGTCTTGGGTACAAACTGCGAATGGACGTGTTCAGGTAGCACAAACCAATATTCAACGGTTGTCTATTGGTGATATCCAATTAGATAATGTTAGAGCTAACCTAAACCCAGGCTTTAAGCAGAACGAAATACTTTTGGGAATGAGTGCATTAAAACAACTAGAATTCACCCAAAAAGGCGAATGGTTAATGTTACGCAATCGATAGCACAAGCCCCAACACAACCCCCACCTGCCCTATTGTTAAAAGAGAATTTATGCAAGATAGTGATATTAAATCAGCCGTTGAAATAGC
>CAZMDX010000577.1:0-1653 GCA_964564805.1 uncultured Pseudoalteromonas sp.
TATAATAAGCAGTGTAGGTAATGATTTACATTTACATTATCGGTTATTTCTCGATAAAAGCCTGTTCAATAACATAGTGCCCTTGGGTACGAGATGTGGCTTTTGAGAAACCTTTTGCATCTAAGATGTTCATGATATCTTGCAACATTTCATCATTACCACAGATCATAAGACGATCGTGCTGTGGATCAATATTGTTTAAACCTAAATGTTCGCTAAGTTGGTTACTTTGCAATAAATCAGTAATGCGTCCTTGATGTGGGCGCAGTCCATCAAAGGTTTTTAGGCTATTGTATTCGTATGTCTCGCGTGTCACCGTTGGATAATATAAAAGTTTCTGGGTGATCAAATCGCCGAAATATGGATTGTTAGGTAGGCTATGTTCTATTTCTTGCTGATAGGTGAGTTCCGAAGCAACGCGCACGCCATGAACTAAAATAATTTTGTCAAATTGTTCATATACATAAGGGTCTCTAATAATACTCATAAAAGGCGCTAATCCGGTGCCTGTGCTCAGTAGATATAAGTTTTTACCGGGGATCAGATACCCAGTCACTAAAGTACCCGCAGGTTTCGTAGTCAATATAAGTTCATCTCCCGACTGAATTTTTTGTAAGCGTGAGGTGAGCGCGCCATTAGGTACTTTGATACTAAAAAACTCTAATTCATCTTCGTAGTTTGCGCTGGCAATACTGTAAGCACGCATCAAAGGTTTGCCTGCTATTTCAATACCAATCATTACAAATTGACCGTTTTCAAAAGTAAAAGACTTTTGCCGAGTTGTTTTAAAACTAAATAATGTCTCATTCCAATGATGGACTTGTGTAACTTGTTCGGTAACTGTATTTCTCATCGTTTTTGTACACCCCTAAAAAGAATATATATTATGCCATGACACTTCTGTAAACGCTATTGCGAATAATTCTCATTCGTATATGCTTTATTAGAGATTAACGACTATTAATACTTTGGGGCTACAAATGACTATGTTTAAACATGGAATTTTACTGGGATGTATTTTTTTGAGCGCTGCTTGTTTTGGGCACACCCCTTATTTTAAACCTTTGTCATTCGAACCATCTCGAGGGGGCGTTGTGACTTTAGACGCATCGTTTGCAGAGAAGTTTTTTGTTCCGGAGGTTGCCTTTGCAAATAGCATATATTTGGTTAGCCAGCCGGATGGCACAACAACTACTCCAGACTTTATGAGTCAATTAAAAACCCGAGTCGTGGTTGAGCATAGGTTGCAACAAGACGGTACTTATCGTTTTAGTACCGGAAAAAGGTTAGGCCGAGTATTTAAAATGTATGAATTAGATGGAAAACGCCATTCCATGGAAAACCCTGAAGAGTCTATACCTAAGGGAGCTAAATTATTGTCATTTTTCCAATCGCTTACATTGGCCGAAACATATGCCAGTAAAGGGGCACCAGATGATGTTGTTTTTTCTGCTTACAACACAGGATTAGAGTTTGTTCCTGTTACCCATCCCAATGATCTTTTTGTAAATGAGCCTTTTGAGTTTACAAGCTTGTTTGATGGCATGCCTGTTGACGGATTAAAGGTAGAGGTGTTTTTAGCCAAAGATCAGTTTACAGATGAAAAGCCCACGTTCGAATTGATGTCAAATACCCAAGGTGAATTGTCTTTCA
>CAZMDX010000578.1:0-2212 GCA_964564805.1 uncultured Pseudoalteromonas sp.
GCCACCGGATAAGCAGCCAACTTTCTGTCATAACTACGCTCCCAGTTGTTATCGCAAATATCTTCAAGGGTATGCGGTGCATTATGCAGCGGGTTGTCTGTACCGTCCCATTCACCTGACTCAACTTTGGCAATTTCTAAGCGAATAGACACCATGGCTTCGATGAAGCGGTCAAGTTCGGCTTTGGCTTCTGATTCAGTCGGCTCAATCATCAAGGTGCCCGCTACTGGGAAACTCATAGTTGGTGCATGAAAACCGTAGTCATTTAAGCGTTTTGCTACGTCAACTTCAGTCACACCTGAGCTTTCTTTTAGTTGGCGTAAATCGATAATACATTCGTGTGCAACGCGATTGTTTCGTCCACGATATAAAATTGGGTAAGAGCCTACTAACTTTTCAGCCACATAATTAGCATTGAGTATGGCGACTTCGGTAGCTTTTTTAAGGCCTGCGCTGCCCATCATCTTAATGTACATATAACTGATAGGTAATATAGAGGCGCTGCCCCAAGGTGCAGCTGAAACAGCACCGTGCTCGCGTATTTCGCTATCTCCTGCGTTTTCGATACCTATGATTTTGTGATTAGGTAAAAATGGCGCTAAGTGGGCTTTAACACCTATTGGTCCCATGCCTGGTCCGCCGCCACCATGTGGGATGCAGAAAGTTTTGTGTAAGTTTAAGTGCGATACATCTGAGCCAATATAACCGGGTGAAGTGACACCTACTTGGGCATTCATGTTGGCACCGTCCATATACACCTGACCACCATATTCGTGCACTATCTCACACATTTCGCGCACGGTTTCTTCGTAGACACCGTGGGTAGATGGGTAAGTGATCATGGCACATGATAGGTTATCAGCCACTTCTGCGGCTTTGGTACGTAAGTCATCTAAATCGACGTTGCCGTCTTTATCGCAATTGACCACTACTACTTTCATGCTGACCATTTGCGCTGACGCTGGGTTGGTACCGTGAGCAGAACTTGGAATTAGGCAAATATTACGGTGCCCTTCTCCCCTACTCTCATGATACTTTTTAATGGTAATCAAACCTGCATATTCACCTTGAGCACCAGAGTTAGGTTGCATCGACAAGGCATCGTAGCCAGTAATGTCGATAAGCCATTCGCTCAGCTCATCCAGCATTTGGGTGTAACCTTGCGCTTGCTCAAGAGGTGAAAATGGGTGTAATTGGCCAAACTCAGGCCATGTCACAGGGATCATTTCAGCGGTGGCGTTGAGTTTCATGGTGCAAGAGCCTAGCGAAATCATCGAGTGATTTAAGGCTAAGTCTTTGTCTTCTAGTGACTTGATGTAGCGTAGCATTTCAGTTTCTGAGTGATAACTGTTAAATACTGGGTGAGTTAAGTAATCAGATGTTCTGGCTAGCTCTTCTGGAATTGAATCACTGCCGTTATCGATAATCACTTGATCGAACGCTTTGATATCTAACTCAACGTTAGCGCCAACGAAGGCTTGATATACAGCCTGCAAGTCATCACGTGAAGTTGTTTCATCGATACTGATGCCCAAAGAACCATCAACGTCGGTACGTAGATTAAGATTATTGGCTAAGGCTGCATCGATTATCTGTTGTTTGTTGCTGTTTGCCTTAACTGTTAAGGTGTCGAACCAAGTGTTATTGGCTAATTCAAACCCTGCTTTAACTAAACCAGCGGCAAGAATATCGGCGAAACGATGAATGCGTGAAGCAATGGTTTTTAAACCTTGTGGGCCATGATAAACCGCATAAAAAGACGCCATATTAGCTAACAATACTTGTGCGGTACAAATGTTTGAGTTAGCTTTTTCACGGCGAATATGTTGTTCACGGGTTTGTAATGCCATACGTAAAGCGGGCTTACCACGCGTGTCTTTAGATACACCAATGATACGCCCTGGTAATGAACGTTTGTAACTTTCGCGGGTGGCAAAAAATGCAGCATGAGGACCACCATAGCCCATAGGTACGCCAAATCTTTGTGCACTACCCAATACCACATCAGCGCCCATTTCACCGGGTGGTTTAAGCAAGACTAGGCTAAGTAGATCAGTAGCAACAGCTACAATGCCTTTATTAGCTTGAACGGCAGCAATGATAGCTGTGACGTCATGAACTGCACCAGATGTGCCAGGATATTGTAATAAAGCGCCAAACACATCATGTTGGCTGGCGTCTGCTGCTTTGCCAACAACAATATCAAAACCAA
>CAZMDX010000579.1:0-4601 GCA_964564805.1 uncultured Pseudoalteromonas sp.
TAATACTGGTGGTCTATATCCTGCCGGTGAAGGAGCGGGTTATGCGGGAGGTATTTGGTCAGCAGGTATTGATGGAATAAAAGTAGCCGAAGCTCTAGCTTTGGATATTTTAGCCCAAAGCCAAATGAATTAGATACAGACATTGAAACATCCCAGAAATTTACATCAAGATAATTATCCGTTAGCCGAGCTAATTCAGTGTTATCCCGCTTTGCAGACACACATTTTAATTAAGCCTGACGGTGGTAGTAGTATAAATTTCGCTGACGCAAAAGCTGTTAAAGCACTTAATGCAGCATTATTAGCACATTATTATCAGGTTGAATTTTGGGATGTTCCAAGTGGTTATTTATGTCCTCCAGTACCCGGTAGGGCTGATTATGTGCATCACTTAGCTGATCTATTAGCCAAAGATAATCACCATGTGGTACCTATAGGAAAAACGATCAAAGGTTTAGATATTGGTACCGGGGCAAATGTTATTTACCCAATTATTGCGACTCGATCATATGGCTGGCAAATGGTGGGTTCAGACATTGATCCTATATCGATTAAGTCAGCCGTCGCTATTATTGATGCAAACTCTGTTTTAACCGGTAGTATCAATATTAGAAAACAACATAGTCAGCACAATATTTTTTCTGATGTAGTAAAGGCAGATGAGCACTTTGCTTTTTGTATGTGTAATCCGCCCTTTCACCAATCAGCTGAGCAAGCCAAAGCGGTTTCCCAACGAAAAGTTCAGAATTTAACTAAGAATAAGTTAAAGCGTGGCTGTCACGTAGACTCTCAAAATCGCAGTAATACACTTAATTTTGCTGGACAATCGAATGAGCTGTGGTGCGAGGGAGGGGAGCTGCAGTTTATCCGGCGAATGATTGCTGAAAGCCGTGAGTACGCTTCTCAAATACATTGGTTTAGCAGCTTGGTGTCGAAAAAAGATAACCTGACTCAGATATACAAAAGTTTGCGTCAACAGGGTATTTCCGATGTTAAAACTATCGAGATGGCACAAGGGAAAAAAGTCAGCCGTTTTGTGGCATGGCGTTTCTAAAGAAAGCTTGGGAGGGGTAAAATGAGTGACGTAACCGAAAAACAAAAAATGTTGCAAGGACTTGAGTATTTTCCCAGTGACAAGTCATTGCAACAAGACAGAGCTAAAGCTAAAAAACTTTGTCAGCAGTTCAATCAATTTGATATCGATGCTAGAAAAGGTAGTCGAAAAATTATTCAATCATTATTCAGCCAATGTGGTGGCGCTTGGATAGAGCCTGATTTTTATTGTGATTATGGTTATAATATTTCTTGTGGTAAAAACTTTTATGCCAATCATGGCTTAGTCATTTTAGATGCTGCAACGGTCACTTTTGGTAATGATGTCATGATTGCTCCTGGTGTTTTGATTTCAACCTCGACTCATCCCCTAGATCCTGTTAAACGTAATAAAGGTATTGAAACGGCCAAACCAATCAATATTGGTAATAGCGTTTGGATTGGCATGGGCGCCAAGATACTAGAGGGCGTGAATATTGGCGATAACGCCGTGATTGCCGCAGGTGCTGTAGTTAATAAAGATATTCCCACTAATACATTAGTGGCGGGAGTTCCGGCTAAAGTCGTTAAAGTTTTGTGTTGAATACGGACATAAGTATTAAGTAATGTTGTTTGTAGATATTGTTAATGGTTATGGCAAAAAATCTGGTAGAAAATACTATCTCGTTCGGTAAACAAATGGAGTCGTTTTATGTCAAATCAAACTAGTTGGACAATGCGTGCATTGGACAAAGTGGAAAGAGTTGGAAACAAGTTACCTGATCCAGCCATTATCTTTTTGTTTTGTCTGGTTGTGGTGTGGGTATTGTCAGCCATATTGTCAAACTTCAGTTTCAGTGCAATAGATCCTAGAACGGCGGAAGCTGTGGTGGTAAACAATCTATTAACGGGCGATTCCTTGGCAGACTTTTTGTCTAGGATGGTAACAATATTCACGGGTTTTGCGCCTTTAGGCGTGGTGTTGGTTGCTATGTTGGGTGTAGGAGTCGCAGAGCATTCAGGGTTTATTAGTGCTGGTTTAAAACGTATGCTCGACTCCACACCCAAAACATTATTAACACCTATGGTGGTCTTAGTGGCTATCGTCAGCCATACCGCAACAGACGCAGGATATGTCTTGGTTATTCCTTTAGCAGGGGTTATTTTCTATGCAATGGGTCGACATCCATTAGCCGGGATTGCTGCAGCATTTGCTGGGGTTAGTGGTGGTTTTTGTGCCAATTTTATTCCATCAGCCATAGACCCTTTACTACAAAGTTTTACACAAAGTGCAGCGCAGATTATTGACCCTGATATTCAAATAAATCCGCTGAATAACTGGTTTTTTAATTCTGCCTCAACTTTATTAGTGGTGAGTATCGGTTGGTATTTAACTGATAAGGTTATCGAGCCCCGCTTAAAAGATGTTGAGGTTGATGGTGACCCTGCTGATATTCCTAAGTTTGATGAATTAAACGCAAAACAAAGTCGGGCATTAAAATTTGCATCTTTGACAATGTTAGGAGGTCTTGTTGCCTTAGTCGCCATTTTATATCCTAACTCCTCACCATTTAGAGCACCCACTGGCGAGTTAACATCATTTACTGCACCTATTATGCAATCTATTGTTCCAATCATATTTTTGCTATTTTTGTTACCAGGAGTGGTATTTGGTTTTATGTCGGGTACTTTTAAATCAAGTAAAGATATGATCGACACTATGACGAAAGCGATGCAAGGCATGAGTTATTATATTGTGATGGCTTTTTTCTGTTCGTTGTTTATTGATGCATTTGGTAAGTCAAACTTAGGTGCATTATTGGCAATAGAAGGAGCGGAAGTATTAAAAACATTGGCATTACCGAGTATGGTGACAATAGTCGGTATTATCTTTTTGACTGCTTTTGTGAATCTGTTTGTAGGCTCATCATCTGCCAAGTGGGCTTTGCTAGGTCCTATATTTGTGCCAATGCTGATGCAGTTAAATATCTCGCCAGATTTGACCCAAGCGGCCTATAGGGTTGGGGATTCGTCTTCTAATATTATCACGCCATTGATGCCGTATTTTCCTTTAGTAGTCGTGTATTGCCAACGTTATGTTAAGTCTACAGGCATAGGTACTCTTCTATCATTAATGTTGCCTTACTCTATAAGTCTTTTGTTGCTTTGGTCTGTGTTTTTACTCGCTTATTGGGGATTGGGTATGCCTCTTGGCATCCAATCAAATTATATCTATCCTGCTGGTTAATCGTTATATTCGGCGGCCTTCATGAAAAAGAGGCGGCCATTATTAGTAACTGATAAATCTCTGCGATATTTTACGTTTGTGTACATCTTTGTTGGTTTAGCGAATTTTTTGGTGTATTGCTGGATTTATAGGCAAGCAACCTAAAAAAAGCAATTATAACTTGTTGTCAATTTTAATAGCTGGTAAAAAGTCAATCCATTTTAGAAAAGAATATAATCACCGGTGTATTCAAATCGTTACATTGTAAGTGTTATAGAAATGTAAGCTGCGATGGGTCTGTTCATATGTTGATCCAATGCCAAATTTAAGTTTATTTTAGAAGAGTTAAATCATGTTACGTGACAGCATCAATAATATTAATATTTCCTCTGAGGAAGTATTAGTAACTCCACAAGCGTTAAAGTCAGAGTTACCAGTAAGTGATTCAGCTTTACAAGTTATTCAATCATCTAGGCAAGTTATCAGCGATATTTTGCATCGCAAAGATCACCGGTTTTTACTGATATGTGGCCCTTGTTCTATACATGATATTGAAGCGGCAAAAGATTATGCCATTAAGCTCAAAGAACTACATGAAAGCTGCAAAGACACCCTTTATATTGTAATGCGTGTATATTTTGAAAAGCCACGCACCACCGTCGGTTGGAAAGGATTAATCAACGATCCGCATATTAATGATACTTTTGATATTGAGACCGGTTTACGTAAAGCTCGAGAATTATTGATTTGGTTGGCAGAACTAGAATTGCCTGTCGCAACTGAAGCTTTAGATCCAATTAGCCCACAATACCTAGCTGAACTGTTCAGTTGGTCTGCAATCGGTGCGCGTACATCAGAGTCACAAACACACAGAGAAATGGCTAGTGGTTTATCTATGCCTGTTGGTTTTAAAAACGGAACTGATGGCAGCTTGGGTATCGCGATCAATGCTTTACAATCAGCCGCATCGGGTCATAGCTTTATGGGAATTAACGGTGAAGGCCAAGTGAGCGTTATCACCACTCAAGGTAATCCTGACGGTCATATTATTTTGCGCGGTGGTAAACAACCAAATTATGACTCTGTTTGTGTTGCTGACTGTGAAGCTGAATTAGACAAAGTGAGTTTGAGTGCTGGGTTAGTCATTGATTGCAGTCACGCAAATTCAAGTAAAGACTTTAGTAGACAACCTTTGGTAGCAAAAAATGTTGTTAACCAAATTTTAGAAGGCAATGATTCGGTTATTGGTATTATGTTAGAAAGTCACTTGAATCATGGCAATCAGAGTAGCTCAGGTAAAACGCCAGCCGATCTAGAATATGGGGTATCCATAACGGATGGT
>CAZMDX010000580.1:0-9175 GCA_964564805.1 uncultured Pseudoalteromonas sp.
ATTTTTATTTTCAGACACGTGATCGGTGTTGTTTGAGTCACGCAGTTGTTGATAAAAGCTTTCATTTTTAGTTACCGCCCTTCAATTTGTGAATAAAGCAATGGTTTGATGAATCACCATTAAGTATGACATTAAGAGCTGTATGCCTTAGATATTGACCCCGAAAGAAATACTGTGTTTTCGCAATCGGATGTGTGATCACGCATTGATGTCTTTTAAAAAGCACGGAGTAGAGGGGATCTCCTTGCGAACATTGGCTGCTGATTTGTGCTGCAGCCGGACTACTCCTTACCGTTACTTTAAAAATAAAGCTGATATTTGGCTGCGTTAAGACAACGAGAGTTTGGGCGAATTGCCGATACCCTTGCAGCTACGCTGGAGCAGGAGCCTGATACTAGCAAGCAGTTAGAAGCATTATTGCGTGCCTATTTACACTTTGCTATTCAATATCCGGATTCGTACTGAGTGATGTATAACAAGGCTCAGCCAGACTGTGCTAAGTATAACGTATTGGAAGCTGAGACTTTTCGCAGTGCACAACCAATGCGTCAGGTAGTGAATTGTGCTATGGAAAACGGAACTATGATGGGTGATCCATTGAGTATTTGTTATGTGCTGTGAGCAGGATTACATGGTCTGATTTCATTAAATTTGGCGCATTTGATAGATAATAAACGTAGTTTCGAAGATTTGGCTGCAGCCATGATCCACTCATTGATACGAGCTGTAGGCTGCGAGACGAGCAACAAAGATAGATTAGAGCATTAACATCTCAGAAGGTAAAAAAGTGATTAAAAATGGAGTCGCACTAACTAGCCAATTCATACCCTTAAACCTCAAAGCTTTATCACAGATAAATGGAACGACTATTACAGGTATGGCAGTAACTATGGTTTGGACGTTTTTGGTCGGTGTTATGCTTAACTTTGAGGTTACTGTAGGCCAAATTTTGTTAAAAGCCCGTGATAAAGCCCAACAAGCCCGCAAAAATCTACAAAATAAACTCAATCATAACTTAGGAGTAGCGCTTACTATCTTATCGTAAGCCCAACTTCTATGATGCCTTCTCATCCTAATAATGCTTTAGCTAAACGAACACTTTTGTTAGCGGCCGCTGCTATGGGCTTTGCGCAAACCGTACTATTTGCCATATTAGCACCTCTGGGGCGAGAAATAGGCCTAGTAGAAGTGCAGATTGGCGCTATTATTTCTGCTTCTTCCTTAACTTTGTTTTTGGTTAGTCCCTTGTGGGGGCGTGCCAGTGATGTTTGGGGTAGAAGAAAAATCTTATTAATCGGTCTGTTTGGCTATTCTGTTGGCACCATAATGTTTGCTGGCGTATTTCAGGCTGCCTTGTTAGGTTATCTTATTCCTGTCACCGCCCTTATATTATTAATTGTGACTCGTGTTGCCAACGCAACAGTAATGGCAGCAGTGTCTCCTTCAGCTAATGCTTACATGGCTGATATCACAACCGTAGAAGATCGTATTAAAGGTATGGGAGCCATCGGAGCCGCGGGCAATATTGGTTCAATACTAGGGCCTGCTATTGGCGGACTGCTCGCCAGTATTAGTTTGCTCACGCCACTATATTTCTCAGTTTTGTTAACGCTAGCCGCAGCTGTATTAACATTATATGCCTTGCCAGAGCTGCCAAAGCCAACCGTAATTAAAAAGCAACCAAGACTCAAATACACTGATCCAAGGATTTTCCCACTTGTTGTCGCTGGCGTATTTTTGTTTATGGGCTTTGCCATTGTACAACAAACCATTGCGTTTCGTTTTCAAGATGAGTTGGGGCTAAGTGGTATCGATACCGCTAAAATTGTTGGGATCAGTTTGATGTTTTCTGCTGCGGCAGCGCTCCTTGTTCAATTACTAGTGATCCCTCGCTTATCTGTGAGGCCATTTGTATTACTAAGAATATCAATGCCCATGATGATGATCGCTTTTGCCATAATGGCAATGGCCCATACTCAAAACATGTACATTTTGTCTATGTGTATTTTGGGACTAGGCATGGGTCTTGCTGGGCCAGGATTTATGGCCGGTGCCTCTGTTGCTGTTTCATCTGATGAGCAAGGTGCAGTAGCAGGTGTGGCAGGTTCCTGTCCACCTTTAGGCTTTACTGTAGGGCCCTTGTTAGGGACTTATTTATATTCAATCGATGGTGCGTTACCTTATTGGTTTGCTTTCGCCAGTTACTTCGTTTTATTTTTGTTTACGCTTAAGTTTAAAGACAAAAAATAATTTTTTGTCTGGTTTTAAACGGAAAAGTAGTAAGCGTATGGAATAAAAGCATACCTTGTCGAGCACATCACATTTGTGTACCTTCATTTAGCCAATAATCACGATTTTTTGACGACTTCGCGATATTTAGTGGGCTGCGATATTCAATGATATTTTTGCCGTCACGCACATTAAGACCTCCACTGCCAAGTTCACATCAGCTCTCCAAGCTATTAATGACTCTATGACCTTTTTTATCTTACCGCTACAATTAAAGCGTTGCCATCGCCAATGATTGGGGTGTTTACATCGAGGCCATTATTAATCATTAGTTGAATAAGACTGAGATCATTATCATCGATTACCTCCATTAACATTTCACCTTTGTTGCGGGTGAGTAATGAAAAATGTATGACCTCTTATTGAATAGACGATTAGCTAATGTGCGGAGCATAAGTTTGCGCTGTTAGGGCGGTTGTTATACCCAAAATTAGGCATGAAATCGCGATAATTGAAGTATTAGGTTTCTTAAATTTTGCTGTTTTAAGCACGTTTGCCATCCTGCAAGTGTGGTCTTTCTTTTTGCTAAATAAGCCCATTACCAGCATGTTTTTGTGCTCACTGAGCATCAGTTCTGTGTAATCAAGCAAAGGTTGCCAATATTCTGCACATGGTTTGCAGCGTGACGTAAGGTGAAGATTTATCTGTAGAAAGTTTCTCGATAATTTCTTTTACCGAGTATTCACCTTGCGCTCACAGAATTTCCATAATGCTTTGTTCGCCACCCATAGGTTGTTCATATTTTTTTTCTAAGCATTTTTAATCTATTCATTCATTAGTTTTAAATAGACTAAAAAATTCAACTACTGTCAATCAACTAATGAGTTTTTAAGATAGTGTTGAGTACAGATTAAATTAAATAATCTCAGATTAATTGAAGCCGTAGCCATATATTTAAGCTTTAGGTTAAAGGAAAGCCAATGGTACTAGGTAACAATAGATCCAAAAATGAGCGGATTTCAAAAACATTATAATTTTGATACTAGGTACTAAATTTTCAAGACTTGAGCGTTTAAATTCGCTATACGTTTTCATGACTACGCCATCGTCCGGGACTGAGTTGGTAACGTTCTTTAAATCGGTGGGCGAAGCTGGCACTGTCAGCGTATCCCACGGTGTCGGCTATTTGTTCTAAATTGCAGTTTGTATAACGCAATAAATAACACGCATACTCCATTCGGGCTTGAGTGAGTAATTTCATGGGTGTCTTGCCCGTTTCTTTTTTACATAGTCGATAAAACTGAGGCT
This sequence comes from uncultured Pseudoalteromonas sp., assembly GCA_964564805.1. Lineage (GTDB taxonomy): Bacteria > Pseudomonadota > Gammaproteobacteria > Enterobacterales > Alteromonadaceae > Paraglaciecola. The sequence continues at coordinate 3,538 of CAZMDX010000580.1, forward strand.
CTGACATGTGTAGTTCAGCCGCCAGTGAACTTACGCTCCATGGTAACTGCAACTGTTTATTAACGTTACGTATCAGTGCTTGAAAACGCTGCTGCTGCGCACTTTGTGTGGGTGTCTTTTTTAGGGTTTGCTCAATCTGATAAATTAACACTTCGATGAGTCTTAGCTGAATGTCGGTTTGATAACGGCCATCACTGTGCTCAAAGTCCCTGATCAATGACATGGTTTGATATAACAACGAGGTGTTGTCACTTTGCCAAACACCTGCCTTTAATTGGTGAATAAACGCATACTCAGGGCAGTCATGTAATAACAACCAGCACATGTCCCAGTGTTCTGCGTCAAGCTCATACAAAAAAGGCGTCCCTGCCGGTATTAGCATAATGGTGTTTGGGCAGATAGATTGGCATCCCGAATCTAAGGTAAGTTTTCCAGCGCCTGATTGTGTAGAAATTAAGTAATGGACATGAACTTGATCATTTTTACGGTCATTTAAATATTCGCCTTTACCGGTTTTGCCTATCTGATAGGTCTGTCTTAAATGTGATACGCCCGCATAGGCAATAAGAGACTTTCCGTTACCAGGAAGCGATTCAAAGTTGAGAAAAGATTCTTCACAACTAGGGTCGATATTAAGAATTTCACGCCACATATTTTTATTCACATGATAGTTTCAGACATGTTACATGATATTCGTAATGATGTTTATTTGCTCACACTCTTATAAAATACATGCTCATTCTATTTATCTGTTATAGAAAAAGTTGAATATCGCCATGCTAAATAACAATATAACAACACTGAAACAAAGCTTTAAACTTGCTTGGCCTATTTCGTTGCAAAGCATTCTGGTGACGATGTTGGGGATGAGCGACATTATGATGGTAGGCCATTTAGGTGATTCGGCCGTTGCTTCTGTTGGATTGGGCAACCGCATTCAATTTGTTATATTAATCATTTTATCGGGTCTGGCTTCTGGTGTAGGTGTCTTATCTGCGCAGTATTTTGGGGCAGGTAAAAAAGCTCGTATTAGTCCTATCGTTATAAAAACACTGGCAATTGGTGTTGGGGTTTTATTACCTGTGGTTTTGCTTACCTTTGCTTTTGGTGATCTTATTGTTGGCCTGGGCACCACTGATCAAGTCATCATTAATACTGGTAAGGCCTATCTATGGGTGACCATGCCCAGTTTAGTCTTTGTTATTGTGGTCATGGTTTTTGAGAATGCCTTACGCGGCTTTGGTCAAGTAAGGTTTTCTATGCTGCTTGGCGTGATTGCGATTGTGATTAATATTGCCTTGAACTACTGGCTAATTAATGGCGGTTTAGGTATTGATGCGCTGGACGTAGCGGGCGCTGCCTGGGCAACTTTTATTGCTAGAGGTGTTCATGCATCACTGATCCTACTTTGGCTGTATAAAGGCAAGCATGTCGTGTTTCCTTCTCGGCCACTCAGTAATGAGTTTTATGACAAAGCACAGTGGGTTTATTTAATTAAATTGGTATGGCCAATGATGGTGAGTTTTGGTGTTTGGTCATTAGGTACATTTGTTTATCAGCTGATATATGGCCGTATTGGTACCCAAGAACTTGCGGTAATGAGCTTGATGGCACCATTAGAAGGTTTATTGGTTGCATTCTTTTTTGGTTTTGCTTCTGCTTGTTCGATTATGGTGGGGCAGCGACTGGGGCAAGATGCATTTAGTTCCGCTTGGTCAGTGGCCAAAGGTTTTGTTGTAAGTGCACCTATTGTCACTTTTTTATTAGGACTGGTGATGTTGAGTCTGGAATCTTTTGTTTTTATGCCTTATGCCAACTTAGAGCAGGATACACTCGTTGTGGCACATGATATTTTTATGCTGATTACCTTTGGAACGTGCATCAAGGTCTTCAACATGACGGCTTCTATGGGAATTTTACGAGCTGGGGGTGATAATAAATATTGTCTACTTATTGATTTCTCTGGAATGTGGATCATCGGCATTCCGTTAACTTTTGTCGCTGCATTTTATTATGCTTTACCAATTTATTGGGTCGTGCTGATTACGTATTCAGAAGAGGTGGTCAAATCGGTGTTGTTTGTGTATCGCTTGAAAGCTAAATACTGGTTGCGCAACTTAACCGTGAATATGCCAACTGCAACTTCTGTTCCCACTCCTACTGCGTCAAACTAGTCGTCTGTTTGTTTTATTCTAATGCTAGCATTCAAAAAAACAGTGGTGGTAAGTCAGGATAACAGAATGCTTCAAGGTGGCCATTTTTAGAATCAAGGACGATATTAAGAGACGATATTAAGACACCCATGATTTTAGCCTATAATACTCTGAGAAATATCACGTACAGCCCCACTATTGGCGGTATCAATAATCGAATATTCAATGTTTGAATGAGTTTTCATTGTACGCTCACGTTATAGTCGATCTTAAATTTAGACTCCAGCCAGCGTCAGAACATTCATAAAGGATATCGCCGATGCATGATTTTATTTTACACCACTATGAGTTCTCTCCCTTCTCAGAAAAAATTCGCACCCTGTTAGGGCATAAAAACGCACACTATAAAGCGGTTAACATTCCTATCATCATGCCCAAACCTGACTTAGTAGCACTGACGGGGGGTTATCGGAAAACACCTGTGCTGCAGCAAAACAACCATATCTATTGTGATACACGCCTAATGGCCAGAGTGATTGACGAACAGTATGGTGGTGAGAGTATTTTCCCTTCCAGTCTATCATTCACCACCAACACCTTGGCTCAGTGGGCGGACCAACATTTGTTTAGTGTTGCAGTGGCACTAGCGTTCTCTCCCGCTGGGTTCAAAGCGTTTCGTCAACGTGTACCCGAAAAGTTTGTCGAAGACTTTGTCAGTGATCGAGCGAAAATGCGTCAGGGTGGCAGTGGCTTATCTATGGATGCAAATACTGCGTTTCAGCTTTTACCCATTTACCTGCAACAGATGGAACAACAACTTAGTACTGATGGTTCCTATATGTGTGGTGAGCAAATTAGTATTGCAGATTTTTCAATTTATCACTGCCTTTGGTTTATCAATAATAACGCAGGGGTTTGTATGTTACTGGAGGGTTATCGTCAACTTAATCAGTGGTTTGAAAATATGAAGGCTATTGGGCACGGGTCAGCAACTAGTATAGATGCAACAGCTGCTATTGATATTGCACATTCGGCTCAAACAGTATTGTTTTCGAATAATAAATTTTTGGTGGTGAATGGTTTTGAGTTGGGTGATCGTGTTGAAATTACGCCGACTGACTATGGTATTGCTCCGGTTATCGGTGAATTGATAGTGTCTAAAACTGATGAAGTTGCGGTTAAACGAACGGATGAAAAAGGAGGTGAAGTTTATGTACATTTTCCTCGCGTTGGCTACAAAATGTTCACTGTGTAAAATGGTTTAACATTTATTAAAATTCGTCCCTATAACCTACTCAACCCTTTTTTGTGAGAAAAATATGACAGGCTTTACAGCTGCGGATGTGCCCGATCAAACAGGTAAAACAATAGTTGTCACTGGTGCAAATACAGGTTTAGGTTTTGAAGTGGCAAAAACCTTAGCGGGTAAAGGTGCCCGAGTATTATTAGGTTGTCGTTCTGTGTCGAAGGCGCAAGCAGCCAAAGACAGAATACTTGCTATATTTTCTAAAGCAGATGTTGTTATTGTCGAATTAGATTTAGGTAGTTTGGTATCCATTCAAAAAGCGGCGCAGCAAATTAATCAAGAACTTAGACTGGATATATTGATCAATAACGCAGGCATTATGGTGCCACCACTGGCGTATACACAAGATGGTTTTGAATCACAATTTGGTGTTAATCATTTGGGCCCATTTGTATTAACATCATTATTATTGAATAAAATTCGTGCCACAACTGATGCCAGAATTGTGAGCACTGCGAGCATTGCCCATAGAAAGGGGAAAATTGATTTTGACGATATTAATTCCAAAAAATATTACGGAGCTTGGGCACGTTATGCACAAAGTAAAATTGCAAATCTGTACTTTGGTTATGAATTACAACGCCGTTTACACGCTATCGGTGATAACACTATCTCAGTTGTGGCTCACCCTGGAATAGCTGACACAGAATTACCTCGATACATCCCAAAACCTTTTATGCTGTTGATGCCTGTTTTAAAACTGTTTTTTAATACAGCTGAACAAGGTGCTTGGCCAACTTTGTGTGCCGCCACAATGGTGGGTGTGAAGGGGGGGGAATACTATGGACCTTCTAAGCGAGGCGAAATTGCTGGGCCGGCGATTAAAGTTAGGTCGAATAAGCGAAGTCATAGTGAATCAATTGCAAAAAAGCTATGGGAGTTGTCTATTGAGATGACTGGCGTTAAGTCAAACTTATAAGGTTTATATAGAATTGAGAGTATCGATTTAGTGGAAAGCTTGGAATTTGTGAAATCCACATCATCGCGAACTTAGACAGGTTAATAACAGTTTTTATACAGGAATTAGTTCTATAGTTATTTTCAAACTTTGAGTAAAACACAATTTTTATTTTATAAAAACACTCTTAATATTGATACGGCAGGGACACCGATAATATGGCGAATTTACCAATAAAAACCAGAGAAATGTATAACCATCATTTTGATTCAACCATTTGGAATGATTTTGAGTTTCGCGATGACGATATTATCATGTCCACTTAGGCTAAGGCTGGCACAACCTGGATGCAACAAATCGATGCACAATTATTATTTGGAGGGGATCCAGATCTTGAAGTTGCTGAGATGTCACCATGGATGGAACTTCGTTTGTCACCCAAAGAGATCAAACTTCAGTTAGTGGCAGCGCAAACTCATAGGCGCTTTTTTAAGACGCATTTACCAGTTGATGCGTTGCGATTTTATGATAAGGCAAAATATATTTATATAGGTAGGGATGCCAGAGACGTGATTTGGAGTATGTATAACCACCATGTTAACGCCAACCAATTTTGGAATGACGCGCTTAACAAACCCCCTGGTTTAGTTGGACCTGAAATCGAAAAAACCAATAAAGATATAAAAGAATATTGGAATGAGTGGTATCAAAAAGATAGATTTCCCTTCTGGTCATTTTGGGAAAACGTTAAAAGCTGTTAGGACATTCGAGATTTACTAAATGTGATGTTCATACACTTTTCTGACTTAAAAAAGGATATGCCAAATTAAATTCGTAGGGTTGCTGCTTTTCTGGAGGTAAAAATTAAAGATGAAAATTGGCTAATGATCTTAGAATATTGTTCCTTTAAATGGATGAAAGAAAACGTGACTAAGTCTATGCCACTTGCTGGAGTAGCTTGGGATGGTGGGGCCAAAACATTCATAAAAAAAGTGTTAATGGCCGCTGGGCAGATACCTTAATTCACGCAGATTCTATGGATTATGAGAATCGTGCCGAGCTTAAACTAAGTAAAGAATGTGCTGGCTGGCTTAAATACGATCACCAGGGATTTAGCAGATAATCTGAAATAGTTCAGCCTGAGTTAACCACGGCCCTCATAAATAGAGCGGATTTTTCAGTTAGAAGACTCTAAATGAAAAATCGAGATGTAAATCTGATATCAGTGAATATTTTCTATGTGTATCCAATCGGTCATCATTTATTTACTCTTAGTCCTAT
>CAZMDX010000581.1:0-14972 GCA_964564805.1 uncultured Pseudoalteromonas sp.
CATAACCTATGTTATCACCCACTGCGTAAATGCCGTCGACGTTTGTGTTTTGGAATTTATCGACTTTAACGTACCCACCTTCATTTAGCTCAACGCCCGTATTTTCCAATCCAATTTTATCGTTTGAAGGTTCACGACCAATAGCCCAAACCACACAATCGGTTTCGATTGATTCACCGTTTTCAAATTCAATAGTTAATGAACCATCAGCGTTTTTAACCACTTGGGTCGGTGTAGCGTGAGTATGCAACGTAGGACCATCTTGGGCCATCAGCTCTACCAATGTTTCAGATATCATAGTGTCAAAGGTACGAAGTGGAGCATGCTTACGTACTACCAAGTCAGTTTTTGTACCCAGAGCATGCATTACGCCAGCAAGTTCTACAGCTATATATCCAGCCCCAACCACAACGGCTCGTCTGGGTTGTTCACTCAGACCGAAGAAACCATCGGAGTCAATACCAAATTCTGCACCAGGAATATTGGGCATTATAGGACGACCACCTGTAGCGATAAGAATGTGGTCAGCCGTGTACTGTTTACCGTTCACTTCGATAGTGTTCTTATCCACAAAAGTCGCAAAACCATTCATCAGGGTCACACCATTTTTTTCAAAGCCACTACCATAACTAGCGTGAATACGCTTAATGTAAGCTTCACGGCTATCCACTAGTGTTTGCCAATTAAACCTATTTAATGTGACATCAAATCCATAATCAGCGGCATAAAGATTAATTGCCTCAGCAACATGTGCGCCGAACCACATCACTTTTTTCGGTACACAACCAACATTGACACACGTGCCACCGATTGCGTTTGCTTCTACCAATGCTACTTTTTTGCCGTGTTTAGCTGCGCGATTTGCAGATGCAATACCGCCACTACCACCGCCAATACATATATAATCAAAATCTGCCATGAGTCTGCCTAGTTAGAATAATTGGTTAAAGATAGTGCCTATCAAACAAAAATAACACCGTAATTTTTCAATCGATGTAATCTATTCAATCGATACGTGTTGTAAATGTAAAAAGAACCTAGTGGCTATGATTAAATTGCATCGTTAATAAAATTATCGGTATCAACCGTCGGTCACCTCTTGTGATTTAGTCAATGTAACCCAACTTCAGTATATAACTTAGGAGAAAAGACTACTTTATGACCAACCCACTTACTAACTTATCCAGCCTACCGCAATTTTCGGCTATCAAACCTGAACATATTCAACCTGCTATTGAAAAAGCTATCCAGGCCTGTAAAACCAAAATTACCGAAACATTGAGTCAAGGTAGTTATAATTGGAATGAGCTAGTAGCACCCATCGAAGAAATAGACGACGAACTTAGTCGCACATGGTCTCCGATTTCTCATATGAACTCCGTAGTGAGTAATGATGAATTACGTAAGGCGCATGATGCCTGTTTACCAAACTTATCAGAGTATGGCACCTGGGTGGGTCAGAATACTGACTTGTATAACGCTTATTGCAAAATTGAATCAAGTAATGAGTTTACGGGTTTATCAGAGGCACAAAAAAAAGTCATCACTCACGCAATTCGTGATTTTAAACTATCTGGCGTAGCTTTAAACGATGAAAAAAAAGCGCGTTATGCACAAGTTAAAAGTCGCTTATCAGACTTAGGTTCGACATTTAGCAATAACGTTATGGATGCCACTTTAGGCTGGCAAAAACATATTACTGATCAAACTGAATTGGCAGGTTTACCCGGTTCCACCTTGGGTGCAGCCAAGCAGCTCGCAGAAAGTAAAGACTTAGAAGGCTGGTTGTTCACTTTGGATATTCCAAGCTATCTACCCGTTATGACTTATGCTGATAGCGGTGCATTACGTGAGCAGATGTATCGAGCTTATACTTCAAGGGCTTCTGACCAAGGCCCAAATGCAGGGCAGTGGAACAATACAGATATCATTGAAGAAACCTTGAGTCTGCGCCAAGAATTAGCACAATTATTAGGCTTTAAACATTTTGCAGAATATTCACTTGCCAGCAAAATGGCGAATACTGGTGAACAAGTCAATGGTTTCTTGCACGATTTAGCCAAACGCTCTAAACCCCAAGCACAAAAAGACATCGATACACTGACAGCCTATGCCAACGAACATTATCAAACAGATAAATTGCAAGCATGGGATTTTGCTTATTATAGTGAAAAACTAAAAGAACAAACCTATAAAATTTCTGATGAACAACTGCGTCCATTCTTTCCTGAAAACAAGGTAGTAAAGGGTTTATTTGAAGTAGTATCACGCTTGTATAACTTAACTATCAGTGTTCGTGACGATATTGATACATGGCATAAAGATGTACGCTTTTATGATATTCATGACCAAACGGGCGAGCTTCGTGGCAGTTTTTATCTAGATTTGTATGCCCGCGAGAAGAAACGTGGTGGTGCTTGGATGGATGAGTGTCGAGTGCGTAGACAAAAAACAGATGGAAGCCAACAATATCCTGTTGCATACCTGACCTGCAACTTTAATGGCCCAGTAGGTAACAAGCCTGCACTATTTACCCACGATGAAGTGGTCACTTTATTCCATGAATTTGGTCATGGTATTCACCATATGCTAACAAAAATAAACGTAGCTGGGGTGTCTGGTATCAACGGTGTACCTTGGGATGCAGTGGAGTTACCGAGTCAATTTTTAGAAAATTGGTGCTGGCAACCAGAAGCCTTAAGCTTTATTTCTGGGCATTTCGAAACAGGTGAAGCACTGCCTCAAACGTTATTGGACAACATGTTGGCAGCACGTAACTTTCAATCAGCTATGCAAATGCTTAGGCAGTTAGAATTCAGCCTCTTTGATTTTAGTCTGCACGAAAACTTTGTTGCGGGGCAAACTAACGTGCAACATTGGCTAGACAAAGTGCGTGAACAAGTGTCAGTACTTATTCCACCGAGCTTTAACCGTTTCCAAAATAGCTTTGGACATATTTTTGCTGGTGGCTATGCTGCTGGTTATTACAGCTATAAATGGGCGGAAGTACTATCATCTGATGCATTTAGTCGTTTTGAAGAAGAAGGGATTTTTAATCAACAAACAGGCCAAGACTTTTTGACTAACATCTTAGAAATGGGTGGAAGTAAAGAGCCCATGGAGTTGTTTGTAGCATTCAGAGGACGCGAACCAGAAGTCGATGCATTATTACGCCATTCAGGTATTTCAGCTTAGATTACTCGTTATCACTTAATCCACTGAGCATTGTTTTGATCCCTCATCCCAATTTTGCATTACTTATATGCTGATTGGGTTTGGTATTCGACGGCTTTGCTGCGAGTGCAATTATTTAGAGTAAACACATATGCAGAACCTTGAAAAATTTGCCGCTATTTATCAGCGAGCTTGTGAGCGAAAAGGTGGCCCGCAAGCTTTAGCCGCTGGCTTGAATAAGCCTTTATCAAACGCATTACTCAGTCAGGTTGGAGATGATAGGTTTTTAGCTGAGTTTAGCAAAAAAGTTTTTCAATCTGGATTTGTTTGGCGTGTTGTAAGAAATAAATGGCCTGATTTTGAACGTGTATTTTTTGGCTTTAATATCGAAAAAATCCTTCTAATTCCCGATGAAATGCTAGAGCAAAAAGCCACTGACCCAAGCATAATTCGCAATTATACCAAGGTTAGAACCATTCGTGATAATGCTGTAATGATTGATTCTGTAGCTCGCGAGCATGGAAGCTTTGCTAATTTTGTCGCTGCTTGGCCCAGCGAGGATATTATTGGCCTTTGGGCTTTTTTAAAAAAACATGGAGCAAGACTTGGCGGCAATACGGGACCTTACAGCTTGCGAATGATCGGTAAAGATACTTTCTTACTTAGCAACGACGTAGTAGGGTATTTTACTCAGCGCGATATTATTTCTGGCTCCGCACGATCGAAACGTAGCCTGACCGCAATTCAAGATAGCTTCAATGAGTTGCAACAACAAAGTGGCCGCTCGTTGCAGGAATTGAGTATGATAATTTCGAAAAGTGTGGGCGATAACTATCAATAGTCATTTGCACATGTGTCACTGCTTCCACTTCATAGCATTTTTAGCGAGACACCTCTCAATTACTCAGTGGTAGCTAACACGTCATTCTTATCTGTTGGCATGCACTTTTATTCGGTAAACTACTTTAATATGACTACCTAGGATTTCTCATGAGCGCCCCTGAAACAACTGATACTCCAACATCGACTCTGACATCAGAACAAACTACACATTTTGGTTTTAAACAGGTCGATACCAGCCAAAAAGTAAATATGGTTAAAGAAGTGTTCCAATCAGTCGCCGCGAAATACGATATTATGAATGATGTAATGTCGTTGGGTGTGCATCGCTTGTGGAAGCGTTACACCATCGATTGCAGTGGTGTCCGTGCTGGGCATAAAGTATTGGATTTGGCCGGGGGCACCGGTGATTTAACGGCTAAGTTTTCGCGTATTGTTGGTGAATCAGGAAAAGTAGTATTGGCTGATATCAATGATGCCATGCTTAAAGTAGGCCGTGATAAATTGCGTGATAAAGGCATAGTGGGTAACGTAGAATACGTGCAAGCAAATGCCGAAGCACTACCTTTCCCTGATAATAGTTTTGATATTATTACTATTGCCTTTGGGCTAAGAAACGTAACTGATAAAGATAAAGCCTTGGCCTCAATGTACCGGGTATTGAAACCTGGTGGTCGTTTACTGGTTTTAGAATTTTCTAAACCCACAAACGAGATGTTGAATAAAGCCTATGATACGTATTCATTTCATTTGCTACCTAAAATCGGCCAACTTGTGGCTAACGACGCAGACAGCTATCAATATTTGGCTGAATCTATTCGTATGCACCCAGAGCAAGAAGTACTGAAGACTATGATGGACTCTGCTGGATTTGAGCAAACGACTTACCAAAATTTAACCGGCGGTATAGTCGCATTGCATAGAGGTTTCAAATTTTAATATGCCTTTTGCTCAATTAGTTACCTCAGGGATCGAACTGGCTATGAATCAACTGCTAAAGCTCGACGATGATAGCCAAAAACGCTTAAAAAAATTATCAGGAAAATCATTACAAGTGTCAATTAAAGAGTTGCCATGGCCACTTTTGTTCACTTTTTCTGAGCAGATTGATGTACGCACTGTTGTTTCTTCAGACCACGAATTAGAACCACTACCTGAACTAATTGATTGTTTGATTGAACTGAATTTAGAGACCTTACCTAAACTCAGAGATAGCAGCAAGCTCACCCAGCTGATCCAAAAAAAGCAGCTAAATTTGATTGGCGACATTTATGTAGCACAAACTTTTAGTGCATTGCTCAAAGATCTGGATATTGATTGGGAAGAACAGTTTTCCCAATATACCGGCGATGTCGCTGCCCATCAAACATTTACCAGCATGAGAACCTTGTTTGATTCGGCTAAAGCACAAATCGAGCAAGGGGCTATTGAGCTTGGAGAACATTTAACCCAGAGCGACTCAATTGCTGTTAAGCCTATTGAAGTAGCTGAATTTAGTCATAGTGTGAGTGAGCTACGAAGTGTCACAGAGCGTTTGTCCGCCAGAATTTCTTTATTAGAACTAGCAAAGAAAATTGATACAGGAACAGATAACTAGCGTGAGAATTCTACGTTTTTACCAAATTAATAAGGTGATGTTGCAGCATGGCCTAGACGAGCTCATTCCCAGCAAATGGTTACCTTGGTATGCAAAGTTAGGTCGCTTTGGATTTTTCTGGCTGCGAAACAAACATCCTGATAAATCACAAGGAACACGCGTCAGGTTAGCATTGCAGACTTTAGGACCTGTGTTTATTAAATTTGGTCAGATGTTGTCTACCCGTAAGGATTTGCTACCGCCAGATGTGGCAAGCGAGCTGTCTATTTTACAAGACAAAGTTGAACCTTTTGACCCTGAGTTAGCTAAAAAAATTGTTCGTGAAGCTTTTGGACTAGCAGATCTTAGTGACTTGTTTAGTGAATTTGAGACTAAACCATTGGCCTCTGCGTCTATTGCTCAAGTTCATGCCGCAAAATTAAAAGATGGCAATCACGATGTGATTGTTAAAGTCATTCGCCCCAATATTCAACATACTATTCAGTCTGACATTGAGCTTATGCGCACCGCAGCAAGTGCATTACAAAAACTCTTACCTGATGGCAAACGTTTACGCCCAGTTGAGGTTGTAAAAGAATACGAACGCACCATCATTGATGAATTAGACTTAACCCATGAGGCCGCTAACGGCATCCAATTTAAGCGTAACTTTGAAAACTCTACAGCATTGTATGTGCCAACTATTTATAGTGACTATAGCCATAAAAATGTAATGGTAATGGAACGAATTTATGGCACCCCTATTTCTGATATAGAACAACTGATTGCGCGTAATACCAATATGAAAAGATTAGCGGAGCGCGGAGTAGAAGTATTTTTCACTCAAGTCTTTCGTGATAGTTTTTTTCATGCAGATATGCACCCTGGCAATATATTTGTGTCTACTGTCAACCCTGATGATCCCCAGTACATAACAATAGATTTTGGCATAGTGGGCACACTAAATAGTGAGGACAAACGTTATTTAGCTGAAAATTTCATTGCTTTTTTTAATCGGAATTATCGCAAAGTGGCTGAATTACATGTGGATTCAGGATGGGTACCATCGGACACCGACATTGATGATTTTGAGGCATCAATTCGCAAGGTTTGTGAACCTATTTTTCAAAAACCTTTAGCTGAAATTGAATTCAGCAACGTTTTACTACAACTATTTAACACCGCCAGACGTTTTAATATGGTGATACAACCACAGTTAGTGCTGCTTCAAAAAACCTTACTATATATTGAAGGTTTAGGTCGTCAGTTGTACCCGCAGCTTGATTTATGGAAAACGGCTAAACCATTTTTAGAAAACTGGATGAAAGAACAAATTGGTTTAAAAGCCATGTATCAAAAAATCTCTACCAACCTACCTTATTGGTCTGAGAAGTTACCTGAAATGCCAGACTTAATTTATGACACCCTAAAACAGGTTAAAACATTACCTGAAAAACAAAAGTTACAATTTGAAGCACAACAAGAACAGCTCAGGCAACAACACACCAGCACATTACTCATGATAATGGGCACAACCTTGATTATTGTTGGCGCCATACTGCCCATGTATCAAGATAATTGGTGGCCCAGCGGTTGCTTTGATTTATTAGGTATAGCTTGCTGGTTTTTTGCATTTAAAAAGAAGCGGAATTAAAACACGGTTATAAGCCAATCTATTACGCCTTTGTAAGCAGAGCTTGAGGATAATATTTGGCTATCACCCTTTTTGGCACAAATTACATTATAAAAAATGTTACTAAGCGGTAAAATTAAGATTGACCAAAAAAACCCTCTATCCGCAAAGCAATACCGTAAGAAGCAGAAAACATCTCGTCACGCCGCCATAAGATAAAGGGCTCAACTTCATAAAACAACCACTTCCTAAGGGTATTTTTGCGCCACCTTAAACTCACTAAATATTCTTCTAAACGATGATTTGGGCGACTCAGTCCCTCAATATAAACACCCGCAATCAATGCATTTTTTTCATCAAATTGTGTGAGTTTTTGTAAGCTATGTTGCCAGAGCCAGTCGTTGGTCCGGTCTCTGAAATAGTAATGGTTATTCCACCTAAATATTGAATAATCGCTGGCGTTATAACCTACTTGCCAAGAAAAATCAGCGCCTAAACCGTCAATACTGTAAAGATATGCTGAAGTTTCCCAACGTAAAATTGTTTTGTCCGTTAGAAAATGGGAATTTCGGTAACGGCTTTTAACAAAAGCCTGTAATTGACGGCCTACACCGATGCGATGTGACAGGCCACTTCCGGGGCTACTACGCCAGCGTAATGCCAAACTAAAACGATTCTGCTCAACAAAATTATTATTACCGGATGCTTGGATGTCGTTATCAGGTCTGTCATCGTCATAATCATAATCAGATAAAACTAAATCAGCACGGTTTTTCAAATTGGGTAATTTCACTCTTATTTTAAAGCGAGTCTCGAACTCAACTACATCTCGGCTTCTTGGCTCCCAGCCCAATCGGATCCGCGCTTCACCGTAAGCATGTTCACGATTCTCAAATTCTTCTAGAGCAAAAAACTCATCAAACCATAAAGCACTAGTGTTAACTGAAGACGCAATGTTCTGATGCATGTTATCTAACCATTGGTATTCTTGTTCCATCTCTTGTGCATTAATATTCGTTATAAAAGCGATGCCGACAAAGAATAATAAATAAGCTTTCTTCACACTTTTCCTCAACATAAACAATCATATTCAAGTATTTAATAAGCTAACAATTGACGTTTGTAAATCTAAAATTAACGTAATTAGGGATTAAAAAGTCAAACAACGTAATTCTAGCTATCAAATCCAGTGACCTTTACAATAAGCTACGTATAATGAAGTTAACAGGTTATTAGGAGTAAGGTTATGTTTGGCATCAGTCCCATGCAATTAGTGATTATATTAGTTATTGTTGTTTTACTTTTTGGCACAAAAAAACTACGTGGTTTAGGTGGTGATTTAGGCTCAGCTATGAAAGGTTTTAAGAAAGCGATGGGTGAGGATGATAAAGAAAAAGATGCCGATTTTGCTGCTAAAGAAACAGTCGAAGATAAATCAATTGTTGACGCTGGAGAAACTAAAAATGCAGAGACTCCTGTTCAGCAAACAAAGAGCGAACACAAAGAGTCTAATTGATGTTTGATATAGGTTTTTTTGAACTATTAATTATTACTGTTGTAGGCTTGGTGGTGTTGGGACCTGAAAGGTTACCTGGCGCTATCCGTTCAACAATGAAAAGCGTGCGAAGTATCAAAGGCATGGCTAATGGTTTTCGACAGGAAGTCGAGCAACAGTTCAAGATCCATGAGTTACATGAAAATTTGAAAAAAGCCGAGCAACAGAACCTCGAAAATCTGTCCCCGGAGCTTCAAAAATCAGTAGATGAGCTTCGTGATGCAGCTAAGTCCGTTCAAAAACCTTATTCTAAAGAGTAGCTAACATGGCTGAACCAAATAGCTTAATTGCTCATTTAATTGAGCTCAGAAGCCGTGTATTATATGCAGTAGTCAGTGTATTTGTGGTATTTCTATGCCTAGTTTATTTTGCACAAGACTTATATCATTGGTTAGCGACACCTTTGTTAGATACTTTGCCAGAAAATGCTCAAATGATTGCAACAGATGTAGCTTCTCCTTTCTTTGCTCCTTTTAAGCTGACAATGGTGTTGTCATTCTTCATTGCTATCCCTGTTGTACTTTACCAAATATGGGGGTTTGTTGCACCGGGGTTATATAAAAATGAAAAACGCTTAGTCGCACCGCTATTATTTTCTAGTACCTTGTTATTTTATTTAGGTATGGCCTTCGCCTACTATGTCGTTTTCCCTTTAGCCTTTTCTTTTTTTACTAGCGTCGCGCCAGAAGGTGTGGTGATCAATACTGACATTAGTAGTTATCTTAATTTTGTACTCAAGATTTTTTTTGCTTTTGGATTATCATTTGAAATTCCAGTCGCCATAGTCTTAATGTGCTGGACTGGTGTAACCACACCAGATGCATTAAGAGCGAAACGCCCATACGTCATTGTGGGAGTGTTTGTAGTTGGCATGCTGCTAACTCCACCCGACATCATATCTCAAACGCTGCTAGCTATACCTATGTGGATCTTATTCGAATTTGGTATTGTAATAGGTGGTATTTATACTCGAAAAAAAGCGGAACAAGAACAACAGGATGATTTATGACTTATATAAGTAGATGCTTGGCATTAATGATATTGGTAAGCCCTTTTGGCATAGCCAGTACAACAATAGATGAATTATCGATATGTGCTAAAAAAGAGGATAGCTTGCAGCGCTTAGTCTGTTATGACAAATTAGCTCAGATCTCGAAAAATAAACCTTCACAGCAAAAAACTCAACAACAACCTCCAGTTCAAGTCACAACGACTGAACGAATAGACCCCCTTCCTTTGACAGAACAAAGATCGCAATCAAAACTAGTATTGATAAAACCAGACCAAGCCTCAATCTCACCAGTAATGGAGCCAAAAACAGTTGTTGATACGACTAATAATATTAGTCAACAGCAAGCAACGTTTGGGTATGAAAACAAACAATCTACTGAAGAATTAATTGACCAAATTAAATCTAAAATAACAAAGGTGAAAAAAAATCGATTCGGTAGTCAAACAATTACGCTTGATAATGGACAGGTATGGCAGCAGACGAGTGGTACTCGTCTCAAGTTGAAAAGAGGTCAAACTGTTATTATCGAACGCGGAGCATTAGGGTCGTTTTTTATTGGCAAAGAAGGTATCAACAAACGAATTCGTGCTAAGCGAGTGATATAAGTCCATGCCATGGTGTGACATTGGTGTCAACCTAAACGACAAACGATTAGTTTTTTTGCCCGTATTTGAACGGGCCTTAGCGGCTGATGTAAACCACATTATTATTACCGGGACTAGCCTGGATAAAAGCCAACAAGCGATTTTTTTAGCAGAACAATATCCCAATCACTTATGGGCCACTGCTGGTGTTCACCCTCATGACGCCAGTCAATTTACACCTCAAACAATTGATGATCTAAGAGCCTTAGCCAAGTCGACTCGTGTGGTTGCCATTGGTGAATGTGGTTTGGATTTCAATCGAAATTTTTCAACACCCGAACAACAGTGTTTTGCTTTTGAACAGCAACTCAAATTAGCATGTGAATTGGGTTTACCTGTTTTTTTACATGAACGCGATGCATTTGAAGTACAGGTTGATTTACTCACTAAATACCGTAAAGATTTACATGGTGGCGTGGTGCATTGTTTCACAGGCGATATTACGCAGATGAACCGTTATTTAGATCTAGGTCTATATATTGGTATAACCGGATGGGTATGTGACCTCAAACGTGGACAAACATTACGTGGCGCTATTAAATCATTACCCCTAGAGCGTATTTTGTTAGAAACTGATTCACCATATTTACGTCCCAAAGGCTTAGCCAATAACCGTAAAGTTGACAATGGAAATAACGAACCAGCTTATTTACCTTATATAGCTCAGGAAGTTGCTAATTTAATGGAAACTGATATCGAGGTATTACAGTTAGCGAGCCAGGTGAATACTCAAGCTTTATTCAATATTTCAAGCACTCACATTAACCGTGCGAAATAATTCGACTAACGTAACCATAAACAAGACATGGCTTTGGGTAACTACCAGTATTTTTTTTATTGTCTCCCTTTTTGTAATAACTAGTTTTACTAACCCAATCCGGCCAAGCCATTCATTAATTGCAAACGTTGAATACTTGGTCGATACAGATAAACAGTATTCGATTACTAGTATATTGGGCACCACTAACAATATTTGGCAGCCACATAGTCAAGACTCAAACACATTAGATATGTTTAACAAGTTGCATTGGTTCAGGTTTACTCTTGGTAGCCTAGACCCTGCAAAACCTAGGTTACTGGAAATTGATAATGCTTTGTTGGACAACGTTAACCTTTGGTTTGTTCAGGGCAACGAGATACTCAATGAATATCACATAGGAGACTCTTTACCTTTCTCGCAGCGTATAATTGAGCATGAAAGTTTTTTATCTCTGGTACCAGAAAATGGTCAAGAGATAGTCGTTTACGTTAGCACTCTATCTAAAGGGTCGAACCGCCTGCCTTTAAATATTTGGCAACAACAAGACTATTTAAAATTCACCAGTAAAAACAACTTAATCACAGGTTTTTTTACTGGTTTGATGCTGACAATAGGATTCATTAATCTGTTCTTTTTCGTGACAACTCGTACTACTACTTTTTTAGTCTATGCTGGCTATGTCATGTTTTTAGTTTTGACACTAGTGGCATTCCAAGGTTTAGGTTATCGATATATTTGGCCTAATTCACCTTGGTTACAGCAAAATGCAATAGGAATTTTTGCCCACCTGACTGTGTGGTTCTCAATTATATTTTGTGATCTGTTACTGAATGTCAGAGTCTACAGCGTATGGTTTAGCAAGCTTCTTAACGTCATTGCCTATGCTTTTTCAATCAATTTAGCTATCAGCTTGTTTATGCCACTACCCCTATTTTTTAATATATTTTTAATCATGTTGTGTGCCAGTAGTATATTTATTTTTATCGTCTCAATTAATTTATGGATGAAAGGTTCGCCTATTGCACAATATTACACATTGGCGTGGGCAATCTTATTTATTAGTGGTTGTGTCGTCAGCCTAGATACACTCAATGTGATCAACGTAAGCTTACCTTCTAACTACACATTGATGCTGGGTATGAGCATAGAAGCTATTCTTTTAGCACTTATTCTAGCTATCAGCCATTATCAACAACGCCAAATATTGCTGGATATGCAAGCTGAGTTATTGAACAAAGAACGGCAAACTCAGCATACTCAAAGAGACATGTTAACATTACAAGAGAACACTACCGAAGAGCTTGAGTACAAGGTACAAGAACGCACACTTGAATTAGAAGTGGCCCTTCGTGAATTATCTGATACTAACCGCGAACTTCAAGAAAAAAACACTCTAGATGCATTAACAGGGATCCGAAACCGAAGTTATTTTAACAAAAAATATCAAGCCGAAGTGCGAAGGAGCCGACGAGAACGAACCCAGTTATCTGTAGTAATGATCGATATTGACAATTTCAAAGGCGTAAATGATCAATATGGCCATTTAATTGGTGACGAATGTATCAAATCAGTTGCCCATATATTTAAAAATGCCTTAAAAAGACCCAGTGATGTTGTATGCCGATATGGTGGCGAAGAATTTGTCCTCATTTTGCCCAGCACCAACTTAAAAGGTGCTTTGGTTTTGGTAGAACAGCTTAGAGTTAAAATAGAAAAAACTGACATACAAACTGATAACGTATCAATAAATATTACTATTAGTGCCGGTATAGGGACAGCAATAGCTGACATTACTCAACCAGAAGATAATATTTTAGCCTTAGCGGACAAACAACTATACGCGGCCAAAAATGCAGGTCGTAATAATGTTCAAGGTAGCCATTTAGACTTCATTCAACAGCAGGATTAATTATGATTGAACAATTTCCAAAAACTCGAATGCGTAGGTTACGTAAACAAGATTTCACTCGCAAACTGGTAGCTGAAAACCAACTTACTGCCAGTGACTTAATTTATCCCATGTTTGTGTTGGAAGGCGAAAATCAAAAACAAGCAGTGCCTTCCATGCCTGGTGTTGACCGTTTATCTATTGATTTGTTAGTGAAAGAGGCACATGAGCTTGTAGAACTCGGCATTCATGCAATTGCTCTTTTCCCAGTGACACCGATGCAAGTCAAATCATTGTGTGCAAGTGAAGCTTTTAACCCCCAAGGGTTGGCTCAAAGAGCAGTGCGTGCCATTAAACAGTCGGTGCCTGACATCGCTATCATTACTGATGTTGCCCTGGACCCATTTACCTCTCACGGCCAAGACGGTTTGATTGATGAACAAGGTTATGTATTGAATGATGAAACCATCAAGGTCTTAGTTAAGCAAGCACTATCCCATGCCCATGCAGGCGCTGATATTATTGCACCTTCTGATATGATGGACGGACGTGTCGGCGCTCTTCGACAAGCGCTTGAAAGCGATGGTTTTATTAATACTTGTATAATGGCTTATTCAGCTAAATATGCTTCAAGCTATTATGGGCCTTTTAGAGACGCAGTAGGTTCAGCAAGCAATATCAAAGGAGGCAATAAAAAGAATTACCAAATGGATCCTGCTAATTCAGACGAAGCTATGCGTGAAATCGCATTAGACCTACAAGAAGGCGCAGACATGGTTATGGTCAAACCCGGTATGCCTTATTTAGATATAGTCAGACGCTGCAAAGATGAATTCAAAGTACCCACTTTCGCTTACCAAGTTAGCGGTGAATATGCCATGCATAAAGCGGCATTTACCAATGGCTGGTTAAATGAAGATGAAGTGATTTTAGAATCACTTCTAGCTTTTAAACGAGCTGGCGCTGATGGGATTTTGACTTATTTCGCAAAGCAGGCAGCAATACTTTTAAGACAAGGTTAGTCGTTTGAGTATCTGAATTAAGCAGCAACGCTTCCACTGTTTTATCTATTTATATAAAGCCAATAACCTAAAAAAGTTATTTAGAAACACTCTAAGATCCAGCCCACTTTATATTGTTGCCATTTCTCGTTAGCAAGTTCAGCATCTATTAGTGGGTGCGACTTGAGCCATCCTTTAGGAAAAGTGAGTGTCCACTTCTCATCTGAGGCTTCTACCATGAAGTCTGCTAGCAAATTATCCTTGCGACGAATTGACAGTAAACAAGATAAACGTAGCACCCTGACTAATATCAAAAGTGCTTGGCGTACTTCTGGGTGAAAGGAGCTAAATAGACTGAGATTTATTTCCTGTCTGTGGCACTGTACTAAGGTTTTAATCCCAGCTCTTTGCTGTTGTGTGTAACCCACCATAGGCAAGTGACTCAGTATGTATGCGCCATGTTGGTGGTGTAATTTGTATTCGATGTGTAAACCCGTCTCATGCAACATGGCCGAAGCCATCAAAATGGCTTCACAGTCTACCTTGCCCAATAACACTTGATTTTGTACTTGTTCAAACAGACTAAGGGCAATGACTTTAACCCGATTGGCGTGTTCAGGCTCTATGTGAAAGCGTTCAATACATTGTTCAAGAGTTTGCAACCTGCGATCATTTTGCTGCATATTATCCAGCATGCCATAAATAAGGCCTTCGCGCAGCGCCCCGCCAGATATCTGCATTTCTTGGATGTTTAACTGTTCAAATAGGGCAATAAGTATCGCTAATCCACTAGGGAAAATCGCACGTCTGGACTCTGTTAAACCATCTATTTGCAATAAATCTATTCTCTCACAATCAATACATTGCTGTTTTAAATTATATAAATAAT
>CAZMDX010000582.1:0-4204 GCA_964564805.1 uncultured Pseudoalteromonas sp.
GAGTCGAACTGGTGACCTACTGATTACAAGTCAGTTGCTCTACCAACTGAGCTAAGTCGGCTACATCAAGTGGATGCGGATATTAGAGTAATGATTGGGGTCGTGCAAGGGGGAATTTAAAAAAAATTGTTTTTTTTATGCTGTTTGTTTAAATTTACGACTTAATGCGTAACTTTCATGCATTACGCATATAATTCCACCACCTTCGTTAACTAAATATTTTTCAATAAAATCAAATTAAACGAAAAAGCCCCCTTAAAACTAGGTTAGGAAAAAATTTTATCTTTTCATTATTCTTTAATCCGAGGGAATGTTGACCACCACCCGTCACCAAGACTAAATAATTTTCATATTGATTGTTTAAATATTGCTCTGCCATCATTACAAATCCAGTTTGAGATGCAAGGCAACCATAACTTACACAATTTTCAGTGGTATTTCCCATATCCAACATGTTGGGCATCTTTTTGTCAGCAAAAACCTTTTGTGTATTACCCAGTAAACTTTCACGCATTAATGAAAAGCCCGGTGCTATCCATCCACCTAAATGTTTATTATTAACAATAATATCGCAGGTATTTGCAGTACCTAAATCAATCACAGCTACAGGTAATTGGGTAATTTCACGTGCGGCTAAAATCGCTAACCATCTATCCACTCCTAAATTCTGAAACTTTTTATAGGCACAATATATGCCTAAAGTGTCAGCCTCTGTATTTATTATTTTATATGGCTTATTGAAGTGCTTGCACAGACGTTTTAGATCTGACACTAAAGAATCGTGTCCTACAGATGAAACTAATACCTGATCAGCTAGACTGAAATATGAAGATAATCCGTCAACGTGTTTGCAATACTTTACGTCCGTTAAACCTGTAGTATTGTCAACAAGTACATATTTAATCTGCGTATTACCAATATCAATCAATAAAGACTTAGACGCTCCTGACACTTATTTCGCCTCCATGATAGGCTTTAATGCCTTGTTCAGTTTCTAACAAAATGGCGCCGTTTGCATCTATGCCCTTACTAATACCAAAGATTATTTGTTGCCCCATAATCAGTTTAACAGCTTGGTTTGAGTAAACATCTAAGGCACGCCACTTATTAATAAACGGTTCAAGACCAGCATTTTCAAATAACGTCAGACTTTTACTCAGTTCACTTATCAAAGTGCCTGCTAATATGTTTCTGTTCACTAGCGGCTGACTTATTTGGCCTAGATCTGTCCATGGCTGTCCAATTTTGTTAACAATATCCGGAAGCGAAACATTAATGCCAATACCTATAATAGCTTGGCATCCGCCTCCAATTTGTCCTTCAACTTCGATCAAAACACCCGCTAATTTTTTTCCATAGGCGTAAATATCGTTCGGCCATTTTAATTGTATATTTTGCACTTCGCATTGATTTAGCGCATCAACAATAGCCACTCCTACGGCCAAACTAAGACCGGTTAACGCAGAATATCCACTATCAAATGACCAATGCATGGACAAATAAAGGCTAGCAGCATAGGGTGATTCCCATTTACGTCCATGTCGCCCTCGTCCAGCAGTTTGAGCTTCAGCTAAACAAGTGTGGCCGTTGTGAATACCCGTTGTTTTATCTTTTAAATACTGATTAGTTGAGCCTATGACATTTAAAATTTCAATATCAGAAGTGTGAGATATTGTCAGACTCTCACGAATTTTATCGAGATCCAATAATGTTAGTGGTTGAGCTAAGCAATAACCTTTTCCTGTAACACTGTAGATATCGAGGCCTAGCGTAGTGAGTACTTTGACATGGTTGGAAATCGCAGTTCGACTTATGCCTAGTGTTGAACCTAGTGTTTCACCAGAGTGAAATTCATTATCCGCCAAAATTGATAGTAATCTACCACGCACTAATTCTGATGACTTGCTCATAAAACGATTTGCCCTTTTTTACCTATTAATCTAACCTCGTTTTCCAGTTCAATTGTAAATTCACGTAATACAGCAGCTTTAATAGCACGAGCAAGCTGCAACAGTTCTTCACCTGTACCTGAACCATCATTGGTTAAGACTAGAGCTTGATGTGGATGACAGCCTATACCGCCGATTTTTTTACCTTTAAAGCCTAACTGATCAATCAACCAAGCTGCAGGGATCTTTACGCTTTCAGTATCAAAAACATAACTTGGAATAGACGGCCATGATTGCTGTAGTTTATTATATTGCTTTAAAGTTATAATCGGATTCTTAAAAAAACTCCCTGCGTTACCAATTTTAGACGGGTCAGGTAATTTTTGCATACGCACATCTACAACTTTATTAAATATATCCTTAGCGCTAGGCTTTAATAGTTCCTTTAACTCTCCATAGTGTGTGACGGGTTGCCAATTCTTAGGAATGGCAAAGGTGACACTAGTAATAATGACATTATCTGATAGATGCGTTTTGAAAACACTGCCACGGTAAGTGAACTCGCAATCTTTTGAATCGATACTATTATGACTTTCTGTATTTAAATCATAATATTCGACGTGATGAATAAATTTCTCGATTTCAACACCATAAGCACCGATGTTTTGAATCGGCGCAGCTCCGACTGTGCCAGGTATCAATGCTAAATTTTCAAAGCCATCGATATTATGTTGCATACACCACAACACAAGCTGATGCCAATTTTCACTAGCACCGACTTTAAGTAAAAAGTAAGTATCGGTGTGCTTAAGATCGATTCCCATAAATGCGGGTTTAATTACGGTTCCTTGGTAATTTTCTAGAAATATAGTATTGCTTCCTTCTCCCAATATGTAGAAAGTAGCATCATCTATCTTATCCAATTGAGACTCTATATCAGCAGGTACACTTATAGAAAGAAATTCATTAGCTAATGAAGGTAGACCGAAAGAATGATGAGGCGCTAAAGAATACACACAAAGACCCATAGTAAATTTTTTATTATTCTAATCAAGTTCAAATTTAATGCCAGAAAATACCACGCCTTAAGATTGAAATTAATAGTTAATCAATTTTTTGCAAAGCCCTGCGTGGAATAAATCTTAAAAGCTTTGGATTTTTAGTTCTGTCCTTTTAGAATATTATTTATAACAACAGTGTACTGTAATTTTGAATATATCAAATCGCCTAAAAAAATCGTAATCAACGTAATATTAATTATAGATAATACGCCACTTTGGCAGTCAGTTCGGAGTGACCAGATCAACGCCATATACATCGACTGGCAATTTTTATGTTTGCCGAACAACCATCTTTTACCTACTTTTATTGAACATCCTTTTTAAGACTTAATTAAAGATAGAAGTTAGCTTAAACGTCGTGAGATTAATTATATTGCACAATAAAAGGCAAACAACCTCACACTGTCTTGGTAAATTCTTTGCATATTATGAACAACACAATCGTTTATCTGTTCAAATAATTCAGTTCAGGCTGATAACATGCCGTCACACAGTTTAATAACGGTGCCAAGAGTTACGGTACGTATTTAATAAATTCGAAGGTAAGCGACAAACTTTGTCTCTTGTCATAGCAGACTAAATTAAAACTTAGGTTGGCGTTACAAGTTAATCAGCTGCTCTACAGAACATGCTTAGTCACTCACAAAAAAGGTATTTTTTTAAGTGTAGTAAATAAAAAGAACGTTGTTTGCTGCTTGCATAACACGCTTCAATTACAACAATAATCTACTCTCGTTCATTACCACTTGGCCTATCACAACCCTCTATAGAAATGTCTTACACATATTTAACGTGAGTTAATGAAATGTTTTATCGCGTGCTTGTCCCGATTATATTTAGTGAACTTACTATCTGTGAGCAGTCAACATACGGCTGATAATGTTCAGGCATTAAATAAAACTGTATACCTTAGGTTTTCTCTTATTTAGTACTGCTTAACCTTGCTGATAACATCAGAATGTATGATACCTATATCATCCATCCAACGGTCATGTAACAGCGTTAAGGATATTCTTAAACACCTAACAAGATATCAGACGATTGTGCTGACTCAGTTGTCTGTGATGATTAAGTCGATTGAGTTGGTTAGAATGTTTTTTATCACACCGAATGCGTTTCCCTTCGCGATCTAAAAAACGGAGACACGTAACGACACTCCGTAATAAACAACTAGGGACTCGTTGCTCAGAGCTGGGATATAAAATTGAGTCAAAGGATCTGGATACTGGGATCTGTCAATATAATTTTGATCAC
>CAZMDX010000583.1:0-10684 GCA_964564805.1 uncultured Pseudoalteromonas sp.
CAAATAGCAGATAACGATAATTGGCATATTTCTTTACGTTTTGGATTAGACGTGTTCAGACAGGGAATGGATCCCATCTCATTTATTAAATATTTACAGCAAATTGGGCGTATTATTTCCATTTCTGTCTTGCCCGAAAAGTTACCCAGTTTAGAGTCAATCGATCCTGAAGCTTGTTATTTAGGTTTTGAAATTTCCTTACAGTCAGACAGTAGCAAAGAAGAGATTGAATCTGTTTTTGAGTTTGTTCAGGAAGACTGCGATGTTCGCATTGTGCCGCCAAATAGCGCAATTAGTTGTTACATTGAGCTCATCCAAGCATTACCCGAAGAAGATGAATTACTGGGTGAAATATTAATAAAAAGCCAAGTGTTAACGCTTAAAGAGTTAAACCAATGTCTTTCGCAACAAGCGGCAGAGCGCAATAATGGTCAAGGAAAAAGTATTGGCGAAATCTTAATTGATGCAGGTGTCGTTGATCATCGAGTGGTTGGTGCTGCGGTTGAAAAACAAACACAAGTGCGTACTACAAAAAATACTGAATCTCGTGTTGTAAGGGTTAATTCCGACAAACTTGATGAACTTATAAACATGGTTGGAGAGCTGGTCATTGCTAGCGCCACCGCTTCTTTGCTGGCAAATAAATCAGGTCAAGCAGATATAGAAGAAGCCAGCACTTCTGTTGATAATTTAGTCGATAGTATCCGTAATAACGCATTAAACTTGCGCATGGTACCAATTGGCGAAACATTCAACCGTTTTCAGAGAGTTGTGAGAGACGTTAGTAAAGAATTGGGAAAAGAGATTGAGTTAGTTATCAGTGGAGCTGATACGGAACTCGACAAAATGGTAGTCGAGAAAATGGGTGATCCACTAATGCATCTAATTCGGAATTCGTTAGACCATGGTTTAGAAACCCCGGAACAACGTGTTGCAGCAGGAAAAAAAGCACAGGGTAAAATTAGTCTTAATGCTTATCACGACTCGGGCAGTATCGTTATTGAAATCGTTGATGACGGCAAGGGATTGGACAAAAAACAACTATTAGTAAAAGCTCTTGAAAAAAACCTTATCGAAGAGGGACATGTACTTAGCGATAATGAAATCAACAATTTAATTTTTCACCCTGGTTTTTCAACCAAAGATTCTGTTTCAAATATATCTGGACGAGGCGTAGGTATGGACGTCGTCAAGCGGAATATTCTCTCCTTACGAGGCACTATAGATTTAGAAAGCGAGGAAGGCGTAGGCACGCTTGTACGTATTCGTTTACCGCTAACTTTAGCTATTATTGATGGTTTTCAGGTTGGTGTCAGAGATGATTCATATGTTGTGCCGCTGGATATGGTGATTGAATGTGTGGAATATTCTTCTGAAAAAGGAGATCAAGGTAATATTGATATAAATAACAACTATTTTAATTTACGTGGTGAAGTATTACCGCTGGTGAAGTTAAAAGACCATTTCAACTATGCCACACTCGAAAATGATAAAGAAATACGTGCAAACATTGTTGTGGTGCATTACGCAGGGCGAAAAGCGGGGCTTGTAGTTGACGAATTAATGGGAGAATTTCAGACTGTAATAAAGCCACTTGGTAAACTATTTAGTGAAATTAAGGGCATAGGTGGTTCCACCATACTCGGTAATGGTGAGGTGGCATTAATTTTGGATGTTCAGCAATTAGTTCAAGATGCAGCAGAGCAGGAATTCAAAAAAGTTTCATGACAATCTAACTAATTTGCACTGCTTGCGCATAATTTGTGTTCAAGCAGTATTTTATCTACGGATGTAATTATTGCACAGGGCAACAAGCGATTTCACCCCTTAAACAAAGCATTACTAATGAAATGAATAATACTCATATATCTATCAATACTGCTGAATTTCGACAATTTAAGCTTTGGCTTCACGACGCAGCAGGTATTGATCTTAAAGAAACAAAAATGAAATTAGTTGAAGGTCGTTTAGCCTGTCGTCTAAGGCATTATGACATATCGAGTTATGCTACTTATTTCAAAATGATAACAAGCAAAAAAAATAGTATTGAAGCGCAAGTAGCTATCGATTTATTGACAACGAATGAAACATATTTTTTTCGTGAGCCTAACCATTTTGAACTTTTAACAAATAAGATATTACACCAAGTACCTAACAATAAAGTATTTCGCTTGTGGTGTGCCGCTAGTTCGACTGGAGAGGAACCTTATACTCTTGCGA
This sequence comes from uncultured Pseudoalteromonas sp., assembly GCA_964564805.1. Lineage (GTDB taxonomy): Bacteria > Pseudomonadota > Gammaproteobacteria > Enterobacterales > Alteromonadaceae > Paraglaciecola. The sequence continues at coordinate 2,221 of CAZMDX010000583.1, forward strand.
TGACCTTGGCAGAAAATTTAGGCACAACACCATGGCAAATAGTGGCGTCGGATATTAACCAGCAAGTGCTAGAGAAGGCTCGTTCTGGCCATTATGCGATGGAGCGTGCACACAATATTTCAAAGCATTTATTACAAAAATATTGTTTAAAAGGTTCAGGTCCTCAAGAGGGTACTTTCTTAATCAATAAGGTCTTACGAGATAAAATACAGTTTGAACAAATAAACCTTGTCAAAGCATTACCAAACATTGGTAAATTTGACGTTATATTTTTACGAAATGTAATGATCTATTTCGATAATGAGACTAAAGAAAAAGTCGTTAATAAGATTTTTGATTTATTAAACCCTGGTGGATTCCTATTTGTTAGTCATTCAGAAAGTTTAGTGGGAATTAATACCCAATTAAAAGCACTGCAACCGTCTTTGTTTATGAAACCATGAACAACAAAAATAACAAAATTGATATTTTTTTATTACCAGGCGAATTTTATTTTGGTGACCAAGATACACGTATCAGTACTCTATTAGGCTCATGTATCGCAATCACTTTGTGGCATCCTTTAAAGTTAATTGGTGGCATGTGTCATTTCATGTTGCCTTCTACGCCAAACAGAATTGATCCTCAAAAACTCAATGGTAAGTATGCTGAAGATGCCACAAAAATGTTTTTGAAAGAAATTAACTCTGCGGGAACTTTACCATCTGAATACCAGGCCAAGATTTTTGGTGGCGGTAATATGTTTTCAAATTTAACTGATACACCTCATTGTAATGCTAATTTTGGTGCGTGCACTGGAACGTGGCCATGTAAGAAAATAGCCTGTAAGAATGCACTTATCGCTCCTTATTTATTAAATAAACATGGTTTCAACATTATCAGTCAGGATCTAGGTGGAACGGAACATAGAAAAGTAATTTTTGAAGTTTGGAGTGGTGATGTTTGGCAACGCAAAGGTGGTTAAATTAATCACCCATTTTGCCTTTGAAGGGATTATCTGTGATCTATTGCATAACCTGAATTTTTGTCATTCAGGTCAGAACCTAATAACATATTATATGAGTGGACATGACAATTTTAAAAGCGAGTTTAAATAGTTTTATTGATACCTTTCAAGATAAATACGGACTTTTATTGTTACTCTGCTTAATGTCAGCAGCCTTACTTTTTTTTGATGTTGCCATGCCGCTGGGCGTAGCGGCTGGTATAACTTACATACCTGTTATGCTGCTCACGATTTGGCTCCCAAGGAAAAAACAAGTTATCTTAATGGCAATAGTTATCAGTTCATTAATTCTCATCGGATATCTTTTAACACCAAATAAAATTAGCGACTTCTGGATAGTTATAGTTAATCGTACCTTATCTTTAATGGCTGTTGTTTCGATCTTTATAGTTATTTATTTAAAAATTACGGCTGCTGACTTTTTAGGGCTTAAAGGATTGAGTAATAATATTAAAGATGAGGAGGATTATTTAAACGAATCTGACACTGTTCTTGGGAAATCATCCAATGATAGAATTAACAGAATAGGCTTTTACAGTATAATAATAACGTTGCCAACCGTCATTATTATTGTAGGTATGAATTTGTGGCTTAGCTACAAATCAGATTACGTAGAAAACTTAATAATACAAACTCATGCAGTTGAGACGTCTCTATCTAGAGTATTTTCTACGCTTCAAGATGCAGAGTTAGGTCAACGAGGTTACTTGCTGACGGGTGATATAAGTTATCTAAAACCTTATATTAACTCTATGGCTGAAATTACTGGTGCCCTAGATATAATTCATAAGCAAACTTCGAACAAACCCAGGCAAAAGCTCAGGCTAGCTCGAATTGTACCTTTGCTAGATGATAAATTAGAGACCTTAGGTAATACAATTTTGTTAATGAAAGCCCAAGATAAAGCAGCGGCACTCAATATAGTCACAAGCGGAGAAGGTAAGGATTCTATGGATCAGATACGCGTTATTATTAATGAGATGGAAGTCGAAGAATCAGAGTTACTAATACAAAAAAGACAACTTTTAAAAAGTAACAATATATTGGTTATATATGCTCAGATTATTGGTTTAGCTCTTCTTATTTTAATTGGCATATTTAGCTTTTATAAGGTTCGAAAATTATTATTTATGCAACTAAAGGCTGAAGAAAAGCATAGATATATATCTGATCACGACTCCGTCACAGGCTTGTTAAATGAACGAGCAATGAGGTCGCAGTTCAACCAGTTGGCCAAGCAATACAACGCGGTGAAACGCCCAGCAATAAGACTCCGTTTCACTCTGATTTATTATCGAAATCACTACCAGTTACAAAGCGATCATGGTAACGATTTAGCTAATAAAGTGTTGAAAAATACTGCTGAGATGTTGAGTCAAAACCTACCTAAAAATACGATATTTGGGCGTTTAAATGATGGCGGATTTTTAGCATTAGCTGAGGTAGGATCTTCAGCGCTCCCATCATTCTGGCATGAGGTTAATAGTTCTTGTACGGTTGGAGATTTTGAATTCTCGTTGGACCCGACTGCAATCATAGTGGAGTATCCAAAAGATGGCTATTCCTTTGATTCGCTGCTTATGCATGCCTCGATAGCCTTACATCGGGCGTATAAAGATCGAAAACAGGTTTTAAAATTCAATTATTCATTTCTTGAAAAAAGTTTGAAACGCTCTGAATATGCTTCTCAAATTAAGACCGCTCTATCAGAAGGCCAGTTTGAATTATATTTGCAGCCTAAGGTAAATATACACGATCAAAAAATTATAGGTGCAGAAGCATTAATACGTTGGAATCACCCTGAAGATGGCCTACTAGGGCCTGACCAGTTCCTTGATATTGTTGAGCACAGCAATGCTCGCTATGATTTTACTTTATTCGTGATCCAACAATCAGTTCAATACTTTCAAGAGTTTTCTCGTCAGGGGCAAAATATACAGCTGTCTTTTAATCTCAATGCTTACGACATTCATGATGCTAGAATTCTCGCTGCGCTTCGCAGTAATATTCAGGAAATAGATGTTTCGATGGGTAGCTTGCAAGTGGAACTGACTGAAACAGCAACAGCGCATAATGTCGACTCTATTAAGCATTCCCTAGACGAAATCTCTCGAATGGGTTATTCAATCGCTATAGATGATTTTGGTACAGGAATGAGTTCGTTGGCATATTGTCATCGTTTACCGATTGATACTATTAAAATTGACCGTTCCTTCATACTTGAAATTCAAAAATCTGAACGGTCTCAGCTTCTGGTTAAGACAATTATAGACATGGCTAAGTGCTTTTCTTGGAACGTTATTGCGGAGGGGATTGAAAATAATGAAGTGGCTTCTATGCTGCTTGATTTAGGCTGCGAAGATGCGCAAGGTTATTTCTTTTCAAAACCTATTACGTTTGAAAAGTTTTGTGAACTCTTACCTGTTCGTTATCAGTTAGGCTCATCTGTAGGTTAGCACTTGTTATTTGTTGTACTTTTACCACATAACATTGAGTCAATTCATGCAGTTAACTATTCAAATTTTTTGACTTTAAATGTATACGAAAGCTGATTTTGAAGCGTAAAACCAGTGTTTCACGGGCGCTGAATTTACTGTTCTGCTGTAGCATAAATCGCAGTGCAATTCACAAACTCAGCCCAATATATTCTGATATGTTTAGGCTATCTGTAAGTCGTTGAATTTTGATTTTAAAAAGTGGACATGACTATTATTAGACAATACACAGCGTTTTTACCCTATATTTTCAAGTGTTCGAGTATCACTCATGATTTGGTCCATTTAAAGCACGCTCGCCGTTCAGACTTAGGGTGTCCGTTTCCTGATCTGACAGGTTTACTCTCCTTTATATAAATTATTTCTATAGCGTTGTTGGTAATATTGATCTTTATTATGTGTCAATATCTCCATCGCTTGTACCGCTACTTTGGCATTGAATTTTAAGAACAGGTTTAAAACATATTAATTCACTTTTGACTCACCTTTAGCTCACCTTTAGTCTTTTTTAAAAGAGCGCCGTGATTTTTGAAGGTTGCAGACATTATATAATGTCTGCTTTAAGTGTATTGGTGAGAAGGCTTACAGTAGTCACAGTGCATAGTAGCCAGTAGGGTCGGCCCTAATAGTACATTGTCTCTTCACTTCGTTTTGCGCATGAAGGAGAGCATATTCACTTCGGTGATGATGGAAGGTGTAACCACTAGCGCTTAAAGTTTATGTCACATACAACGCAATATATTATTTCAGCATTTTAATAGACGCTCGGTCATACCTTTGTTTTTATATGCGTGCGACTTTTTTGTCACCAGATTTTAGGGGTATTGCCTTCGTTTATTATCCTCAGATAGCGCAATAATACTATTTTATTTTTCAATCTTAAGTTTTGATCAGTTGTATCAATGCCATTATTATTCGCTCTGGTGGGGCTTTAATAGTTGAATAATTATCCTCATTATTTTATAGCTAAGTTTCTGTTTGATTATCACATCAGTAATATCGATGCCGCTTAATTTTACTTTAGAGAAACAGTTAAGTTGTGACTGTCAATACCACGTTAGGTTAGCTGGTCGGTCAATAATATTGTTAGAGCAACACGATTTTTTTTAGCCTACTCAATAGTTACCAGTAAATAACTCTAGATGAGTTGCTGCTAGAATTGAAGGACTTTGCAGCTTGTTAATAATGAACCAGTGAACTAGTGAATTTAATGATTGTAGAGTTAAAGATGCTCTGACAAAAATAAGAGATGTGTCCTTGTGTTCTTCAACTTTGATAAGAGAAAAATAAAAAGGCAGAACAAAATTATATTTTGTCCTGCCTCATTTAAATTCAAATAATTAAAACGTAAATCTGTTAGCTATCTGGCGCCGCTTTTGCCATCTGACCAATTGTAGCTAGCTCATCAATAGACAAAACATTGTCAATCGATAAGATAATTACAAATTTATCACCAACTTTCCCCATACCTTGAATAAAATCAGTCCGTATCTTGGCACCAAATTCCGGCGCTGGTTCAATCTGATCTGGGGGAATATCCAGCACTGCCGATACTGAGTCAACCATCACACCAATATCCTGTTGTTCATCTTCGTATTTAATTTCAACAATGACAATACAGGTGCGTTTATCCACCTTACTTGAATGTCCACCAAACCGTGTGGTCAGGTCAATTACTGGCACTACTGCCCCTCGCAGGTTAATCACTCCACGAATAAATTCTGGCACCATTGGAACGGGAGTGAGTTGCCCATACTGGATAATTTCCTTAACATGCAAAATCCCCATGGCATACATCTCGTTTACAAGTGTGAATGTGAGATATTGCTGTTGTTCATCTCCCTGAGGTTCTGATGATATCTCTGGCTGTTCTTGAGATTGTGCTTTTGAACTTAAAGGTAGACTCATAGCGGTCTCCTAAAATTTCACAAAATCAGCTGACTCTACCGATTTACCCGGTATTGCTGACTCATTTTGCGCAGTTTGTTTTGGGGCTCTACTAAAATTACCAGCATTTGATTTTACAGATTTAGTGGTTTCTAGATTAAAAAAGTCCATTAGTTCTTGTAATTGCTGGGCTTGACCACTCATTTCTTCGGCTGTAGCCGCTAATTCTTCTGATGAACTGGCGCTTTGCTGAGTGATACCATTTAATTGCTCCATTGCATTATTAATTTGGCCCGCACTGGAGGCCTGCTCTGTTGATGCCGCGCTAATTTCTTGAACCAACTCAGATGTTTGCTGGATAGATGGCACCATAGAATCAAGTAAAGTACCTGCTTTTTCAGCTAAACCTACACTGTTGCTTGCGACTTCACCAATTTCTTGCGCGGCTATCTGACTGCGTTCTGCTAGTTTGCGGACTTCCGCAGCAACTACAGCAAAACCTTTGCCGTGTTCGCCGGCTCTAGCTGCTTCAATGGCCGCATTCAAAGCTAACAGATTTGTTTGATAAGCAATGGTATCAATAATTCCAATTTTATCGGCAATCGACTTCATTGCTTTCACTGTCTCAGCTACTGCTTCTCCTCCATCCTGAGCTTCTTGAGATGCTTTGGTAGAAATACCATCAGTTACACTAGCATTCTCAGAATTCTGGTTAATGGAGGCAGTTATTTCTTCTACGGAAGCTGAGGTCTCTTCAACATTTGAAGCTTGTTCGTTAGCGCTTTGGCTGATGCTTTGTGCAGTCGAGGATACTTGATCTGAGGCACTGGACAGATTGTCAGCAGCGGTACGCACACCGTTGATAATTTCGGCGAGTTTACCGGCCATTCGAGACATTGCTGCTAAAAGCTGACCAGTCTCATCGTTACTCGTTACGTTTATTTTAACATTTAAATCGCCTTCCGCTAAGCGTTCAGCTAACGTCACCGCTTCAATCAGAGACTTTGTGATCATGCGTGAAATAAATATTCCAAGTGCTAAACCGATAAGTACACCACCAATTGCAATAGACAATAATAGAATACGACTACTTTCATACAATTCAGTGGTGAAATCTGCTGCCCTGGCTGCAGAGCGTTCTTTCAATTCTGATAATGTTGACAATAGGTCATCTGCTTCATTAACAACCGCTCGCAATTCACCGCGAACAAAAGCAATAGAATCTAGATCTTCACCAATTGCCGACTGCTTAATAATTTCCATTGCTTTTGAAGTACCAGCTTTATATGGCTTCCAATTTCTTTCAAATTCGGTAAATAAACGGATTGCCTCATCAGAGGTAAATAATGGTTTGGCTTTATCGACCAGTTCATCAACGATAGTTTCAAATTTAGCCACTTTTTCAAAGCTATCCATTCGCCCTTCTTGGCTGGTTTCCAAAATCGCGTTACGAAGCGAGCGACCCGAGTCGACTAGATTGATGTTCGCTTCCTTGACATATGAAAGCCCCATCAATTGTTTATTGTAGAGCTCATCAGCTTCAAAATTAATAGTGGCCATGTTTGTGAGTCCCTGATAAGCGACATAGCCAGTAATCATAGAAATAAGCAAAAAGGCAGAAATTAATTTTATCGAAATTTTCAAATTGTTAAACCAGGTCATAGACGAGCCTTTAGTGAGTGATTTTAAGGTTATAGTTTTATTAACTATTGATTGCTTGAGTCAGAACGTTATTACTGAACTCTTTAAATCATTGTTTGCTTCAAAACGTGTGGATGAAAGAAGAGAGCCTGTTACATTTCAGGCTTTGCAATAGCTTGAGGAATGTACACAATTTACCAACCGGAAAGGTCTGTAAACAAAGCTTATTTAACAAGTTTTCGGCCTAATAAAGTGCGACCATTCACAGAAATACTTGTAATTGAAATAGGCATTTTTATTTAGGTAAACGGAATAATTAAGGCATGTAATACTTGGGTTTCTTTTTATCATATACACTTCTTTCAAATCACAATGAAATTACATCATACACTAACCACAAATTATTTTCACAAAATGCTTTCATCTTTATTGGGTTTTAATAGCAAACTCGTTAGGCCAGATATATTTATTTAGGTTTTAGATATGACATAATTAGAAATAATTAATAAAAAAAATAGATGTAACTTTCTGAAACTATTGACTAAATAATAATGGCAAGCAAAATAAAATATTCCAAATCTAGTTTGAATTGTAGATATAAATATTTTCATATCGGTAGTAAATAGGTTTTTAAATAATTAAAAAACTTAATACTGAGCAGTAGGCGATTGTATTTTTCATTCTTAAAAAGAAAACATGAACGACTAAAAGTAATTTAATTTTTTATGATCACAATGAATGCTGTTATGAAACTTCGTTAACCTCTCCAGAGATGAGTGAACAGATTGGGCACTTAATGGGGTTGTTAAATATGATGATGCCAAAATTTATTAATACGATATTGAGATTAAAAAAAACGATTTTGTCAATGTTAGTTAGTTTAGAGGAGAAGGTCAGGGAGGTAACTTATCGTAAAGTTTTTCATCTTGGCGTATCTGAACAACAAATAGTTCATTGAATGGGCAAAGCTTGCAGCAAGCAATTAAGACGTCATTTATATCGGTCTTAATGACATAAAAATGAATGATCACTATCGATTTTGAGTGAATGAGTTATTTCAAAGCAAACTTTCATCAGCTATTGCTAAATCACGAATAAATGAGGTTACACATTGAAGGGAAGTTGCTGGTATTGAGATAAAAATTTTAAGAGTCAAATAATTAACTGGACGTCCTATATTTTAGTTTTTTATTCATTAATAATTAACTGTAATTTATTGAACATTATTTTATTTAAGTACAAGTCGAGCTACAGGGATATAAAACTTAGCGATGTATTTGTTCGGATAAGACCATAAATTTTCGTTGTAGCACCAAAAGAAAAAAAAGGCCTATCTCTCGATAAGCCTTTCTTATTTTGTGGTGGAGCTGGCGGGAACTTAACTAAATACTTATAATATTGAAATTTATAAATAAAGTATTTAAAAATAAAATTT
>CAZMDX010000584.1:0-2728 GCA_964564805.1 uncultured Pseudoalteromonas sp.
CATAAGTTTTAGCAATATCAGCCTGACATAATCTGTTGTGAGAATAGTTTCGATGCATTTCGGACAAAACTCCGATCTCTAAGCCCCAATCACTGGGTATACGAATATCGTTTAATACGTCTCGCCTAAAAGAAAATTCGCCCGCTAATGGATATCTAAAACTGTCCATATATTCGAGATATTCGTTATACCCCAACACTTTTTGTAAGGCTCTGATTAAAGGTGTGACTAACAACCTCGAGACCCGACCATTAATTTTTCCATCAGCCACTCGTGCGTAATAACCTTTACAAAATTCATAATTAAAAAGTGGATTTGCCACTGGATATATCAATCTGGCTAATAGGCCCCTATCGTAAGTTAAAATATCGCAATCGTGTAACGCAACCGACTCTGCTTTTCCTGTTGCCAACACATAGCCCATGCAATACCAGACATTTCTCCCTTTACCTAATTCTTTTGGTGCTAGCCCTAAGGCCTCTAGCTTGGCGTCTAAGGCTTGAAGTCTTGGTCCATCATTCCAAAGTATGCGGTGATTTTGTGGCAAGTCGCCGAAGAATTTAAGGGCATGTTGATATTGTTCAAGGTCGGCTCTGTCTAAACCAATCACGATTTGAGATAAGTAAGGAACTTTTGCTATATGGTCGATTATATTGGGTAACGCAGTACCTTCAAGCTCAGAAAATAGAGAGGGGAGTATAAGTGCCATAGGACGCCTTTTTGAAAACTCTACAAGTTCTTTTTCTAGCTCCTCAACAGGTCTTTCAGACAAGTTATGCAATGTTGTTACTATGCCATTTTGATAAAAATCAGCCATGATATCTCCGTATTACTGGTTAAGTTGTAGATCATTAAATATTATCTGTTCTAGGCATTGCGTCCAACCACAAGGGCCATAGGTTTGGCTGGTGTGGACGTTATTTTGTTTTGATAATACTGGTGGGGTATTTACTGGTGATAAAATCCGTACCGCTATATCTGCAACCTCTAACATGGCAACATCATTTTGTCCGTCACCCAAAGCAATAGAGGTACAATGTTTTATCCCGCGTTCTGTTTGAAATTGTGTGGTTAGCCATATCATTGCTTTACCTTTGTCACATTGCCCAGACATATGTAAAAAACGTCCTCCTTGCAAAGGTGTGGACCCAAGTTCTCTAATGGCCTGAATAAATTTATTTTTAGAATTTTCACTGCCTATCCATAGAATGGGTTCTCCGTACTCTCGGGTTGCAGCTAAGTTTGCTTGTTTCGGTGAAAGTCCGGTCGCAGCAATTATTTCTTGATTAGACATTTTAGAAAAGTGGGTGAATTCACCTGCAAAGGAGCTTTTTAACGTTTCTAATACTGACAACCAATGTTTCCTTGGTTTGGAAAACTCTTTTATCCAGTAGCCATTTTTAGATATTGTGTCGAGGGGTTGAGTCTTGAAATATAGATGAGGGATATAAATCGCAGCGCCATTTTCAACTATAAAAGGACTCTTTAAGCCTATTTGTTGTCTTAACTCAATGAGTTCAGCATAAGTTTTACTGGTATTAAGGATCACTGGGATGTCGATAGAATCAAGTTTATGCAGCATTGGCAATGCGGAGGTAAAACTATAAGTGTGGTGATCAAGCAATGTGCCGTCTAAATCTGTAAAAACTAATACATCCTTAAACATGGTCTTCCTTGAACTTGTGCGCGGTGATGGCTCTTTCAGAGTTTAATTCAAATACGTGATCACAGCTGTTGGGGAGTGTTTTTAGTGCATGCTCAGTTAGACGCTGATAATGCTGAATAAAACGCTGAATTTGCTGTTCATTCATAATGCCGGATCCTTTGGTTTTGTCGGCTTTATTAGTCTTGTTTGTTGCAATATCGAGCTTATGTTCTTGCTCTAAACGCCATGAATACACATCTTCAAAGGAAGGGGCTTTTAACATCACCCATATATCCATTAAGCTATAAAGAGGTTGGTAATGCAGAGACAGCTGCAGATTGGCGTGATTTCGCCAGTATGCATTTTTATCTTCAATTGTCTCAAATTCATTGACGGGTTGTTTTAATTGTTCAGACGACTGCGGTTCAACGCCCCAACACCAGCCTTCAAAAATTACCACATCTGCTGCATAAGATACCTTTGTCCACGCTGAAGCAGGGTGAGGATTATCCGTGGATTTATCAAATCTTGGAATAATTGTAGGTTGTTGCTGTTTTAGATCAAACATGACTGTTTTTGCCTGACACATATTGTGAGTGCCGGGCACACCACGGGTGGTAAATAGAGGATGCACATCAGCTGCTATTATTTGACGTTCTATGCGACTAAAGTAGAAATCGTCTAACGACATGACCACCACGTTCATATCATAAGTCTCAGTCAAATAGTCCTTCAAAAACGCTGATAATGTAGACTTGCCGGAGCCCTGACTGCCATTAATTCCAACACAATATGTCTTTTTTGCACTGAGTTGGTGCATTCTAATTTTCTCTGCAAGAGGAATAAAATAACCTGCTGCAATTTTTTGAAAATCAGTGGAGAGCTTATTTTTATTGATAAATGTACTGATCATAGAACTTTAAAATCTCATATTTTGCACTTTAAAAGTGCTTTTAATTTAATTATTTTTGCTTATACCAGTCAAATAACTACAACATATGTGCCACCTTGCATCGAGTGGCATCACTGTTCCCTAGATTTACATAAAGTTGGTAGTGTTTTCATTACAAAATTATAATTATA
>CAZMDX010000585.1:0-2789 GCA_964564805.1 uncultured Pseudoalteromonas sp.
TCCTTCTTGTGATTTGAGATCAATCGAGACAATAATTTTATTACGATTAAGGATCGCGGTGGCAGGACTATCCCACATGTCGCCACCAGGTGGATCGATATGTACGATCGTTGCACCCAGATCAGCTAACAGCATGGCTACTGCTGGTCCTGCGATGTATTGTCCAAAGTCGATAACTTTCACACCTTCAAGAGGAAGTAGTGAGCGAGCAACATTTTTCATAGTGTCTCCGATATTTCATTGGCTAAATCTTTTGTATACTTTGAAACGAACATAAAAGATTTAGCGTGCCTTGCATTGTGGCAAAGACCAGGTGAAGTGATTTGAACGCTAAAAATATACAGGAAAGGGGTGGGGGTCAAGTTGCTTGATTAATAATACTCAGAATCAAACGTTTTACATAAAGGAGAGGGGTCTACGGAAACAAAGTGAGTCAGTCATTGGTTCATTAATAACAAACGTTTATCCACTTTATGTATCTGAGTAAGTCAGTCATGACAGTTTTAGTTTTGCGTCAAAAGACTGCCAATGATCGTAAATCTTTCACAACACGTTGTGCCGGATAAAAAGGATAAAAGTGTTTGTGCTACGTGACAACTCAGTATACAAAACCAAAAATACTGAAGTATTACTTAAACTTACATTTGTTTGTAACGAAGAAAGTGAGTGATAGTAATACAGCTACCGATTGTCATCTAATGAGAATTGAGTGTTCAAGATTAAAGACAAAGAGATCCAGCTCTATTAAGTTATATCTTATGATTACAATTTCTTGTCAAAATGAAAATAAACATAGAGACAGTTTTAAAATAACTCTGTCCTTATTGGGGCTAACTGAGATGAATTAATCTTTTTGTCCTTGTCTTATTGTTTTTTGTCTTTATATTTATTAAGGTAAATGCTGGTATTAACATGAGTGTCCTTATCTAATGGTACAAAAAAATAGATTTCAGCACGAATATAACGTTATTTTGAACAAGTTAAAAAACTCTATTCATCCTTTGAGTCTTGGTGATGTTGAAAAAAGCATCGATAAATCAATAAATAAGAAGACTATTCAACGAAGATTGAAAGTTTTGGTTGAAAATGGCTTGGTAGAAATTGAGGGTAAAGGTCGTAATCAAAAATACTATATAAATGAGGATAATGAGGTTGTACCAATAAAACTTGATAGGGACAGTGGTGAGTATGCTATAAAGGTAGAGTCTATTAATAAGGACAAAAAAAGTTTCTCAATAAAGACAACGGTAGTTAAAGAGGACAAATTACATCCCGTATTTTCAAGCGAAGCATCATCTTTATTAAGTTATTTGGAAGCCCCTACCTACGGAAGAGTAAAAACGAGCTACCAGGTAAGTTTAATTGACAGTTATATTCCTAATGAAACCCAATATGTGCCTGACTCAGTTCGTGAAAAATTATCTCGCTCAGGGAAACGTCTTGATAAAACGCTAGGCGTGGGAACTTATGCTAAACATATGGGCCAACGACTGCTGGTGGACCTTTCTCACCATTCAAGTCGTTTAGATGGTAATACGTATTCGAAAATCGATACACAAAAACTGATTGAAAATGGACTCACTGCCGAAGGGAAAGTGGATCAAGAAACGGTCATGATAATGAATCATAAAGAGGCTATTTCATTTCTAGTCGAAAACGTAGAAGAGATGCCGCTTTCTTTATTTACAATAAGAAATATTCATTACTTATTGTCTCAAGACTTACTTAACAACCCAGATGCGTGTGGTAAGGTGCGTCAAATTGAAGTGAGCATCGACAGATCGTCATATTTACCTTTAAATAATTCATATAAGTTAGAAGAGTACTTGGCGCTGTTGTTGACAAAAGCGGCGCAAATAGACAACCCGTTTGAACAAAGCTTTTTTTTACTAATACATATTTCATATCTACAAGCATTTGAAGGGGGTAATAATCGCACTGCAAGACTAACCTGCAATATACCTTTTATTAAAGAAAACCTTTACCCATTAAGTTTTATTGATGTACCACACGAAGATTACTTTAAGGCTCTGTTGTATTTTTATGAAAAGAATGACTTTCTACCAGCATTAGAGCTTTTTCAATGGTCATACATTAAATCATGCGAACAATATGATGTGGTGAAAGACTCGTTAGGTGAAATAGATAGTTACAGAGTTCAGAACAGGCCAGCTCGCAAAGAAATTATCGCTACTATTATACGTGGAGAAATTACAGGTAGCGAAATTGAATCGATTATCGCAAAGTACTGCGAAGAAAATAGTATCGATTCACCTGATAAATTTATTACTATTGTATTGCAGGAGCTAGGAACGCTCCATTCTGGAGTGTTAGTCAGTCTGGGAATAACTGAGTCATTGTTTGATACATGGAAAGCTAAAAATCAATAAGAATTTTAGCTATTTAGGGATAGTCTTTTTCCATATTTACATACATGTTCAGATTTATGTGGAACCTTAGGCTCGGTTATTCGAATTGGCTTCAATCACACAAGTAGCCAACAATAGGACCGCTACAAATTTAGTTGTCCACCTCATTCCCAGCTATAGAGGGTCAATTTCCAAGCACCACCTTATTAATGGTTAAGTATATAGCTGCGTTAGTGGAGTCAATGATTGATTAAATTTCAAGTCGAATCTAAGTCAAATCTAAATTGTCTTGGTTTTAGTGATTAATATTCAATTAAACCACCTGACCAGCTACCCAGCCACTGCTCCAAGCCCACTGAAAGTTATAACCGCCTAACCAACCAGTGACGTCGACCACTTCCCCAATAAAATAAAGACCTT
>CAZMDX010000586.1:0-1782 GCA_964564805.1 uncultured Pseudoalteromonas sp.
ACTAGCTTCTATTCACTGCTCTTAATTATTTACTGGATACCTTTTATGATTTTCGAAAACATGGATGTTTGGAGACGGAGTCGGGTTTTAGCAATTGCAGTTTATCGAGAGATGGCTCAATTACGCGACTTTGGTTTTAAGGATCAAATTACACGTTCAGCATTGTCAGTTCCGAGTAATATTGCAGAAGGCTTGGAACGCAGCTCTAATCCTGATAAATGCCGTTTTATTGAATACGCAAAAGGTTCTGTTGGTGAACTGCGTACTCAGATTGATATCGGTATTGAAATTGGGTATGTTCCTAGAGAAACGGGGAACATTTGGATACAAGAATGTCACGAGTTAGCTTTAATGTTGGCAGGATTAATAAAGACACTACGGGTAGATAAAAGCAGTAGGTAGTTAATAAGAGCAGTAGATAGATAGCGGCAGTAGATAGATAGGGGCAGTAAATAGTAGATAGGTAAGGGCAGAAGATAGATAAGGGCAGTAGATAGATAACGACAGTAAATAGTAGATAGACGTGAAAGGTTAAGACGATACTTAGTCTCGTGCCTAGTTACTGATACTTTTACTATCAATCAGAATTGGTCTTTAAATTTTTAAGAGGACAAAATGTTAATTACAAAATATCCACTAGCCACTGTTTCCGGTTTCTCTTCATCTTTTATTATCCCTGGCTGTTTTTTAGCTTTTATCTTATCTATCTACTATTCACTGCTTTTTACTATCTCCTGCTTCGAAGAAGCCTTATGATCGATATACATAGCCATATTTTGCCTGGGGTTGATGACGGGGCTAAAACTATTAGCGAAGCGCTTGAGATGCTGCGTATGGCTGTTGAGCAAGGTGTGACGACTCAAGTACTGACACCGCATATTCACTTTGGACGTTACGAAAATACGAAACAGCAACTAACCGAACACTTTCTAAGATTTAGGGATGTTGTTGCCTCTGAAAACATCCCTATTAAATTATTATTAGGCGCAGAGATGCGTATCGGGCCAGAGCTAATGCAGTTGGTGCAACAAGATCAAATTCCTTGGATGGGTGAGTATCAGGGTAAAAAAACTTTTTTACTGGAATTTCCTCGGATTGATGTGCCCCATGGCAGCGATAATCTGGTGCATTGGTTACTACAAAAAAATATTATGCCTATTATTGTGCATCCTGAGCGTAACAAAACCTTTTTACAAAACCCTTTAAAATTGCAAGCTTTTATTGATCTTGGATGCCCATTACAAGTTACTGCCAGTAGTTTAACCGGTAAGTTTGGATTTGAAGCCCAAGACATGGCTGTTGATTTGATTGCAAAGGATCAAGTATTTGCAGTGGCTTCAGATTGCCATAATTTAAAGGGACGCTCGCCAGACTTACGAAAGGGTTATGATGTTATACAGGATTTACATGGTACAGAGTTGGCGATGACGTTATGTAAAGACAATGCAGAGCAGGTTATGGCCTTTAATCACTACTCAGCCTCAAACAGCACTGATTAAATTATTGCCGCTAGCAGGAAAAATAGTTTTGAACAAACAGAGAATATTGCAAAGCTTATTAAGTGTTGTATTACTAATTGGTAGTGGGTTAAGTTTGAAATTGTCCGTAGCAAGTATCATCGCCCTTAAACCACACATGGCGATTGTTGATTTAGAACGAACAGCCAATGCTGATAACTCTAAAGAGCTTGAGATACTCTTCAATAGACTGCAGACGGCGATTGCGTTATTCCCCACAAACGCTAATTTTTATACTTTGGCTGGTAGGTATCACACATTGTTA
>CAZMDX010000587.1:0-1694 GCA_964564805.1 uncultured Pseudoalteromonas sp.
AAACGAGACAAAAATAGCAAATTAAAGGTTAATTCCTAACATTTGAGTAAATGTGACATGCTCAAAATACTATTGATATTGGACATGTTATTACCTGTGTTTTGGCATGTTTTTCACGAGATTTTTTCGAGTGATTACTGCAAAAGTAAGGCCCTACCAAACGGTATACTAATCACTAAAAAGCATAATTAACAAGTTATTGGTGGAGCGATGGACCATCTTTTTCTTCTTAAAATAAAAAGGTGCAATAAACAAAAAACAATCGTGCTAACAAAAATGTCTTCTACAGTGTAATTGTCAAACCTTCGGCCGCGGCAAAAAGTTCCAAGTCTGCACAGCAAATCTCGACTATTTCATGGCAATGACTTTCTATTTTTGTAATTTCATCATCTGTACGAATGTGGTCGTGGCTGTACAGTGCCATTCGTTTTGCTCGGCTACCCATTGCTAATTTCACTGCTTCTTCAGCTATTGAATGCCCCCATCCTAGCTTAGTGGGCATATCGGCAATCATATATTGAGCATCATGAATAATTAAATCTGCGTCACGGCTAAAATCTACCCAATCTAAAAAGTCAGTGTTTTTTTTGTAGGGAGGGTATAACTCGTTATCAGTAATGTAAGCGACTTTTTTGCCATCCGCTTCAATACAAAACGAACTACCGCTACCAGGATGATTCATTGCCAAGCGACTAATTTTTGCTTCACCAACTTTCCAATTATTGACCTCTTTGGGTTGTGGCATAATTTGAATATTAGATGGTAATGTTTTGTAATCTACTGGGAAATAACTGCCGCTCATTTGCTCGAGGATCGCATAGTCTGCGTTTAAATTTGTCTGGCCAGGTGTAATAAATATATTCCGGTCAGGTTGATAAATAGGTGCAAAGAAAGGAAAACCTTGGATATGATCCCAGTGGTTGTGAGAAAGTAATAGGTGAATATCGCTGGTTTTCTTTATTAGCTTTCGACCCAGATTTTTAATACCTGTGCCAGCATCTAAAATAATATCGGTACCGTCATCTAAACAAACATGTACACAAGCTGTATTGCCACCATATTTGATAAACTCAGGACCAGGAGCAGGGCAGGAGCCACGTACACCGAAGAAGGTCACTTGCATTCATGGTCTCTTTATAAACTAAGTACATCAATAGTATTGGATTTTACCACTGAAATTAAACTACTTTAGTATGAAATTGTTAGTCAAGGTATGTACAGATATAAGTTTATATAATGAAGAAGCACCCCTAAGGTGCTTCCCTGTGTTTACTCATAACTTATAGGTGACTAATGAATTCGACTAATTGCTCAATTTCAATCAGTTCTTTCTCACCGCTACGACGATTTTTTACTTCTACTTTATTTTCGTCAAGATTACGTTCGCCTATCACTATTGTGTGAGGTATACCAACAAGCTCCATATCGTTGAACATGACGCCCGGCCGTTCTTTTCTATCATCAAATAATACTTCAACACCTGCTTCATTTAATTGTGTATATAAAGATTCGGCTATTTCTTTTACGCGTGGTGATTTGTGCATATTCATCGGAACAATAGCCACTCTAAAAGGTGCAATGGCGTCAGGCCAGATGATCCCATATTTATCATGGTTTTGTTCAATTGCTGCAGCGACTATGCGTGATACACCAATACCATAACAGCCCATATTAAGTATTTTGTGTTTTCCGTT
>CAZMDX010000588.1:0-2168 GCA_964564805.1 uncultured Pseudoalteromonas sp.
CATGATGTCCACTTGTTGTTTCAAAAAAACTCCGTACGGAGAAATTTTAGAATTATATTATGTGTAAGTCTTATATTAAATCGAATAATGGCCACGGTTAATATCTTAAAGAATTTATAAAGACACTACTTATATGTCAATAATTTAATTAAACATAATTTTCTGGTTTTTCATAAATAATGAATAACGTTAGATTCTAAGGATCATTTTCCGAGTAATGAGGCTAACATTGCGCGAACTTCATTAATTTCAAAGGGTTTGTCACATAAAGCATTAACGCCTGTTTGGTGGATATTTGCCATATGTAAACTAGAGCTTGATTCACTGGTTACCATGATGATGGGTATATGTGCTGTTTCAGAATTAAAACGAATAAATTCAGATAACTCCCTACCGTCCATTTCAGGCATATTATAATCAGTGACGACTAGATCAAATATGTTGTCTTTTAAAATAGTGAGCGCTTGTGCACCGTTTTCGGCCTCTATAATTTTTTGTAGCCCCAAACTATTTAACACCCTTCGAATATGATTTCGCGAAAGCTTGCTATCATCGACCAATAAAACTCTTACATCATGAACGTCAAATAGCTCTAAATCTAATTCATCCGAATTAATTAAATCAAGTGAGGCTTTTAAAGCTTTTGCCAAGTTTTCTGGGGTAAAAGGTTTGGGTAAAATTGCAGCTACACCTGATTGTTTAAATTCTTCAAGTTTTTCTGAACGATTCTCGCTAGAAACTAACATAAATGGTGTAGAGGCAAGAGAGTCATCATTCTTAATTTGCTTTATGATGTCGAGCCCTGTTCCATCTTCAAAATACATTGCACTAACAACTAAATCTGCACCGTGTTTATTTATTGCATGTATTGCTTGCTCAACACTACCTACTGCTTCTACTTGATGAATATTCGCAGCAGCTAACTGCTTTATGATGATTTTTCTTTGTGTATCAGATGGTTCGGCTAAGATAATACTAACTTCTGATAAAGCGAGACGATGCATTAATACTCCTAATTTTGATTACTGGTGGTTATTAACCGCCAGCTAATTTCACATTATGGCCTAGTTGCTCAAGTGTTGCTTTGATTTTATTACGGTTGTCACCTTGAATTTCAATAATCCCGTTTTTCAACGCACCACCCGTGCCACACATTTTTTTCAATTGGCTGCATAAGTCTTTTAACTCTTTTTCGGGACAGTCTACCC
The DNA here is from genome assembly GCA_964564805.1 of uncultured Pseudoalteromonas sp. GTDB lineage: Bacteria > Pseudomonadota > Gammaproteobacteria > Enterobacterales > Alteromonadaceae > Paraglaciecola. Next base: position 1,209 of record CAZMDX010000588.1, read on the forward strand.
CTGTTACTGTTGTCATACCTTTACCCTTACGACCTTTGGTTTCAAGACGTAAACGCACTATCCCATCTGTTTTAGTCGAGGTTTTAGTCGGTTCTTTATTTTGAATACGGCCAGTTTGAGTACTGTACACCAATCTATTTTCACTCATATATATCTCATACCATATTGACTTTGAGTGGATAAAAAATACATTCTAATAAAAAAATGTGATTCTTTGTAGGCAAAGCTGCAAAAATATTATTTAATAACATTTACTTAGAAAATTAACTTATAACAGTAATGGCTAAAACTTTGCTTGTCTAACAGGGGTAACAAATGAGTTTAAATAGAAAATTTTCTGATGATGGCAAAGAGTTGACCATACATTTAGAACAAAAATTCGATTTTGAAAGAGTGCGAGATTTTCGTCTAGCCTATTCAGAAGGTAATGAATCAGTAGATAGTATTATTATTAACTTACAAAAAACAGAATATATGGATAGTTCTGCTCTAGGTATGCTGTTAAATATGCAAAAAAGTTTAAGTACTACAGTAACATCATTCAAAATAAGTCATTGTCGGCCGCAAGTGCTAAAAATTCTTAAGATAGCTCGTTTCGACAAAAAATTCGTGATCGAATAGTTTGTCATAACTTACCATGCGTATTTTAGTCGTTGACAACGACACAATAAATCGGTCTTTACTTATAAATATGCTTGAACAACAGGGGCATTTGGATACCTTTGAAGCCGAAGACGGATTAGTCGCATTAAAATTAGCAGAGCGTTTAAAACCTGACCTTGTTTTACTTGATGTTGTGATCCCAAACATGGACGGTCACGAAGTTGCTACAATACTTAAAAAGCTATCTGGCGATATTTATTTACCTATTATTTTTATCACTGCCGATGACGACGAAGAGTCACTTGCAAAATGTTTAGAGGCAGGAGGCGATGATTTTGTCTCGAAACCGTTCAATAA
>CAZMDX010000589.1:0-1901 GCA_964564805.1 uncultured Pseudoalteromonas sp.
GCTATGAGTACGTAAGAAGTTAAAGTATGAATAAAGCGTTATACTTTTGTGTTCCACTCTTTAGTGCTGCGTACATCAACAAGCTTAAAGCCTACAACTTATTTTCATCTCTTTGGAAAAAGTATCAGGCATAAAAAATCCCCGCATAGGCGAGGATTTTATCATCTAAATTAAAAGTTAGATTCTATATAAAATAGAATTACTGACCTTTAACTTCTTTAAGACCGTTGTACGGTGCTTTATCACCTAATTGCTCTTCAATACGTAGTAATTGGTTGTACTTTGCAACACGGTCAGAACGGCTCAATGAACCTGTTTTAATTTGACCTGCAGCAGTACCTACCGCTAAATCAGCAATAGTTGAATCTTCAGTTTCACCACTACGGTGAGAGATAACCACCGTAAAGCCAGCGGCTTGTGCCATACGTATGGCTTCAAGAGTTTCGGTCAGAGTGCCAATCTGATTAAACTTAATCAAAATTGAGTTACCGATACCGTTGTCGATGCCACGCTTAAGAATTTTAGTATTGGTTACGAACAAGTCGTCACCCACCAATTGCACTTTGTCGCCAATTTTTTTAGTTAAACTTGCCCAACCCTCCCAGTCACTCTCATCAAGGCCATCTTCGATAGAGATGATAGGGTATTTTTTAGACAAGTCAGCTAGGAAATCTCCAAAACCCTCTGAGTCGAAAACTTTACCTTCGCCTTTAAGATCATATTTGCCATCTACATAAAACTCAGAAGCCGCACAGTCCATTGCCAACGTGATATCTTTATCCATCACATAACCGGCTTTTTCAACAGCTTCGATAATAACGGTTAAGGCTTCTTCATTTGAGCCGAGGTTTGGTGCAAAACCACCTTCATCACCTACAGCGGTATTTAAGCCTTTTTCATTCAATACTTTTTTCAATGAATGGAAAATTTCAGCGCCCGTTCGCAACGCTTCTTTAAAGCTGGTTGCGCCTATTGGTTGCACCATAAATTCTTGAATGTCGACATTATTGTCAGCATGTTCACCACCATTGATAATGTTCATCATTGGTACGGGCATACTATACACACCCGGCGTACCGTTGAGCTCAGAGATATGTTGATACAGTGGGACTTTTTTAAAGATTGCCGCAGCTTTAGCTGCGGCAAGCGATACGGCTAAAATAGCATTCGCACCAAAGTTTTCTTTATTTTCAGTGCCATCTAAGTCGATCATAATTTGATCCAGGACAGCTTGCTCAAGTGCGTCTTTGCCTAACAAAGCCGCTTGAATGTCGTTGTTGATTGCTGCGACGGCTTTTAACACTCCTTTACCTAAATAACGGCTTTTGTCGCCGTCACGTAATTCTAAGGCTTCACGTGAACCAGTTGACGCTCCTGAGGGCGCTGCTGCTCTGCCCATTTCGCCAGTTTCTAAATATACATCGGCTTCTACAGTAGGGTTACCTCGTGAGTCCATGATCTCGCGAGCAATAATTTTGCTGATTTTTGACATGTTTATCGCCTTCTTATTTAGTTGTTATTCTTAAAATATTCGCCTGCGGCTTTTACAAACCCAGTAAACAAAGGGTGTCCGTCGCGAGGTGTTGAGTTGAACTCTGGGTGAAATTGACCGGCTACAAACCAAGGATGATCGGCAATTTCAATTACTTCTACTAAACGTTTGTCGGTTGATAATCCGGTGACTTTTAAACCCGCAGTTTCAATTTTGTCCCGTAGATTATTATTCACTTCATATCTATGTCTGTGTCGTTCGTAAATTTCACTTGAAGCATACATTTGATGTACTTTGCTGCCAGGTTTTAAGTGACACAATTGACTACCCAAACGCATAGTACCGCCTAAATCCGAATTTTCACTGCGAGATTCTTTTGCACCTTCAGCATCAAGCCATTCGGTAATTA
>CAZMDX010000590.1:0-2772 GCA_964564805.1 uncultured Pseudoalteromonas sp.
CTCGAAGATACCAAGGATGATGTTTGAGTGAAACGCCTTAGAACCACATTAAAACATGTCTACTGTGCAGACGAATTACCAATATTCGTATATGAAGGCTTACTTAATCGTGAAGAAATTTCTCAGTTGCTCACAGAAGGACCTGATGCAGTGTTGCCTTCTCTAGAGCAATCAGGCCGTATATCTCAAGTTTATCAATCTAATATTATTTGGCGAAATTGGTTTTTTAATTTGAACCGAAAAATTCAACCACTAGTAGAACAACTTACCCAAAAAGGAAATAATTATGGCGCTTAAAGCCGCACTATCTGCATTGAATGAAGCTATTCAAGATCTCTCATCACTTCATGTTCAAACTTTTACAGGAAAGGTCGATTTTACCGAAGCTGCTAATCATGGTGAAATTAAGTCAGCAGTAGATTCCGCCGTGAAGACTTCAAAAATTAAGCTTGTTGCGGAATCATTGTATAAATTTGATGGAGATTCTTATAACTTTTTGACTAATGATGAAGGTGGAATTCCTGCATCAGCATTGGAACTTCATAAGTCTGCTGTTGAAGGGGGTATTAAGACAAGACAGGCGCTTGCCGAGTTAGTTAAGGGAGCTTTTGATTAGTGAAAGAGCTGCCGAAGTTTTCACATTCATATCCTAGAGTCGAAGATGATGTTGTATCTAGGTGTGATGTAACACTTCAAATTATTCAGTCAGCTCAAAGTGCAGGAGTAGTTGACGCTCCTGCCATTTCATTATCTGATTTTAGCTCAGAAAATGATGCTAATTTAAGACTTACACAATTGAATCCTTTGAGGTTCCATGTAATAGCTAGGCAACTTTGGTTATTGGGTTACTTAGTAGAAGAGCCTCGACGTAATATTTCTCCTACTTACCAGGGATCCTCGGAATTTCGCAAGGACCTTTGCCGTTTTCAGCGAGACTCAGGGTTAAACCCTGATGGTTGGTTGGGTGAAAAAACTTGGAAAACGTTGCAAGAACTCGTCAGCTTCGAGACACCTATTAATCCATCAGACTGGAAGTTGACTAATGGTGATTTTCGCACTGCATTTAATCGAGCGCTGCAATTGCGTATGTGGGCCTATGGATTTATAGAAAAAAAGCCGACATATATTTTTGCTGGACTGAGAAAAAATAATTTAAATAACGTTCGACGAATTATTGGCTTATTTTATGGTGTAGAAAATGATTGGTTATCTATTTTGTTTGATTCTGACAAAATTATTGAAGGGTCAATAAAATCCATCAAAAATTACGGTGTTATTGATGGAGATGATAAGGCATCTATCAGACGCTTTTTAATTTCTATTGCCAGGGTCGAACTTTGGTTATTGGGTATTGAGATAAAAATTGATAATACCGATGATTATGAGGTAGAAAATTTTGGTGTGAAACGCAAAAAAGTGAGACGAGGTGGTAAATTTGTTTGGAAAAATGCCATGGATAGAAAACTAAAGAAGGGGTTAAAAAGCTTTTGGAATGAGCTAGTGGGTTATTCGGCGATTGAGACCGAAAACTTATGTTCAAAAATCACTGTTGAGTTTTTCGAAGCACTTAAAAATCCTGAAAATTTTGCTGAAAATACGGAAGAGTTTAATGAATCTGATTTTAGTAAGCAGGCCGCCGAAGCACTTAACTCTACAGATGATATAGAATCAGGTTATACGCGCTATCGCAGTCTGGGTATGAAGCTTTGGGATGGCATGAAACGAATTTGGCATTGGTTAGTAAAAGGCGTTAAAAAGATAGTAAGGTTGGCTGACAACCTAGTCCGTGGTTTTTTCAGGTTTGCAACTAAGAGTTACGTAATTGTGCGCACCGCTTTCATCGCTTTAGTTAAAGCTACCACGCAATACATGACAGGAGAAATTGACAATACAGGCAAGAGCGTTGTGCTGATAGATAAGGATTTGGATTTTAAGGTCGTTACACACAATGGAGAAGATCCCTCGAACACTGTATTTGCTATTCAACGTTTTAGCTCTAGCTTTTTGTTTTCGAGCAAAATAGTTGGGCTAATTATTGATCTATTTATGAACCTTTCTCAAGGGGTCATCGGTTGGGCTCGTTTCCTTTATATTTTAGTAAAAAGCTATCGTGAAATCGCTCCGATTTACAGAGATTTACAATCCGTCAATTAGGTTTGTACTTAAAATACAAATTTGAAACAACGTTTAATTATAAAAGAGACGGCTTGTAAGGATTAGATATGGAAGTAAGCGTTAACGATATTGAAGTCATGAAAGCTTGGTTTGAAGTATCAAAAGATTTTACTTAACTTACAATATGGGCGTTAGTGCTACCTATTTCATCTATACGTATGATCCCTGGGTTACCTAACGGGTAAAGTAGCAGACCTTACCTTAATAATTATTTGTATGGGGCATGGTTGTTTTTATTTTCAAGTATGGGTTTAGGGATGTTGTAACAGGGGGTAGCCACTTGTTACATCGTTAGCCACCTTGTGGATAGAGAACCCTTTATGAGATAGAAGAGATAGGGGACAAGTCACTTTTTTAAATCAATATTGTAACATGCTCAAAAATCACATGGACAACCATGATAATTAACCGTGTAATTACAATGTGTGTCCCTGTAAATTTCTATTTATCTTTTAGAGTTGATTGTTCTTCTCAAAAAAATACAACTAAATATTTATTATAATTAGTAAGTTAGTTAGAGTTAATCGGTATGAAGTTTTATTACCATTATAAATTTCGAACTTAATGCAATTAATACCGTTAAACTGAATTTAGTCC
>CAZMDX010000591.1:0-1634 GCA_964564805.1 uncultured Pseudoalteromonas sp.
TTTATTGAAGGTTACTGCATCACGTCTTCACATCTTAACGTGTCGACTAAAAAGCTGTCCGAACAATTAAGTATCATCATGTATAAGTTGTTAAGTGAATCATCGAATTAATAAAAATAAACAGTAAAGTATAATGCTAAATCAAACATGATTTTCTATCTATTTTAGATGCGCCTATGTCTTCTTTATCGGACTTTCTGCCATAAGAATAACAACCATTAAAAGCTAAAAATAATATGTATCGCATATATTTAGTTTAATTTTTAATGTTTATCTTTGTCTTGAAATTAAAAAATACCTGATCGACATTACTCAGTGCAGGGATCATCTTGAACGTTAAAATCTATAGATTATTAAACTTATCCTAGGTTTTTTTTACAGCTTGTGATGTTTAGAGGAGTTGAATTAGTTGCAGAAAAATCTGCAAAGGGTTTTGGATAATACGAACACAACAGATGGATGACATGCAATATAAGATTTTTTTATCTAATCCAGTATTTTTCCCTTTGCTTCTATTATGGTTCTCACGTTTTTTGGAGGTAAAGTGCTTTGTTTTTTGTCTTGTATCTAAGTTGATGAATTTAGGGCAGTGGCTGGCAATAAATAATGGAGTATGACTTATTGGGACATTGAATTTTTTTGAGCAGATTGAGTGCCATAATTTTATTTAACATATGGCACTCATACCTTTTAAATAGCGCGTGTTTGATCTACTTTTTTTGTTCTATTTCAGCAAAATTCAAAACGTTTTGTTCTGGACTACCGCTGATATCGTTAACTAGTTTTAAACGGGTCAATAAAATAAACAGTAAACAACTAAACATTAAACCAATCACTACGGCACCTACCCACTGAATTTGTAAAAAATCTAAAGTGAACAATAAGGTCAAGCCGGACAATACTAAAAGATTGCCAGCAAAATAAGGTATCTTGCCAACACTTTTGATCGTCAAGTTTAAATTGTCGGTGTATAGGCGTATCAATGAATCTAATGAATTGACCACAAATAGTATGCCCACTGCCACCATTAACCCATTGAGCCAATCCGAAATATTTAACTCATTAAGGTGATAGTAATATAACCCTACAAACCATATTGCAATTGGTATAGATGGGAATATCAACATGGCTAAAAATACTTGGTAGGTGCGCATACCTCCTACAAACCTCGCGGTAAACTGGCCGATCATGATGCTCCAAGCGAACCACCAATATAGATAGAATTCGTGATAGTCGTTGAGCGGCAACACAAATTGATGGATGTTTGCAAAGTACCCGTTCAGTAAACTAAAGGTTTGCAAAAACTCACCGGTACTTCCTTCGCTTGTCAATAATGCCCCTGCCCACGTTAGGCCAATCAAAGCAAAGAATAACCAAGTGCTGCCCAGACTGAGTAATCGAACATAACGTATGTCAGTACTTGAATACACTGCTGTGGTTATCACTAGCAACACGATCAAATAAAGACTGGCGGTGAGCGCACCTTCATCGGCGAGTTGAGGTATATACCAAGGTAAGTTACTTAACAACAAATAAGCAGTAAAAGCACAGGTGCCTATTATGACAAAGTTATTGCTAAATCTGATAATAGGGATGGCAAAAAACTGAACTTTAGGCTCAATGATACAAAAGTA
>CAZMDX010000592.1:0-4292 GCA_964564805.1 uncultured Pseudoalteromonas sp.
TACCAACTGATTGATTGCCAAAAAATCAATACTTACGAAATTCGTGATAGATGGAAACACCGCTATCCGCCTGGCACTTTGTTCAACACTGAACATGTATTTGCGGTGGAAGTAGCCAATACACAAAGTATAAATTTGACAGAACATTCTGCCTACCTATGGCTAGATAAAACATCTGCTATAGACAAAGTGTGGTCGGATAGTAATCGTGAGGCAATTTTTCTATATGTGCCAGATTTCAATTTATAACTTCAATCGCAATATTGAACAATCTGCAGCGATACATGGGGTCAGAAGCTAATGGCGATCATTTTGGGTATTGATCCTGGTTCACGGATTACGGGTTATGGTGTAATAAGAAAAATCGGCCAAAAATCTGAATATATTGGCAGCGGCTGTATTCGTCTTCAAGGTGATGAGCTTGCTTCTCGCTTAAAACAAATTTTTGATGGTGTGAGTGAAATTATTCACCAATTTCAACCAACTGACTTTGCAATCGAGCAAGTTTTTATGGCTAAAAACCCAGCCTCGGCACTAAAACTAGGGCAAGCACGAGGCGCTGCAATCGTGGCTGCAACCGCTTTTGACTTACCTGTTGCTGAATATTCAGCGCGGCAAATCAAACAATCAGTAGTGGGTAATGGTAACGCGGATAAGTCCCAAGTGCAGCACATGGTAACTTATTTGTTAGGGCTGGCAGCCAAACCACAAGCTGATGCCGCTGATGCCTTGGCAGTAGCCTTATGCCACAATCACACACAACAAAGCTTAATTAAAATGTCAGGTCAAGCAACAAAAACGGTACGTGGTAGGTTGAGATAACGCGTCTGCGATGAAGCCACACCACATGCACCTGTGTATCAACGCAATCTAAATATGAGAATGCGTTTTATCTCTCTGTAGATTATCTACTATTGTTTTTTAAACCCACCTGTAAGAGCTGGCATACGTTATTCGCAGCCGCATATCACTTCAACTCATTAATCCAGACAAAAACGTTCACCGCGCTTTGCGACTTTAAACCCTTTTTGTTGTACTAAATTATATTGTTCGCTTGATGAATATCTAATCTTATTGCTGTGGTTAATATGAAAAAACCTGACTTTTTCCTGTTCAATCTGAGGTAAGTTTCTAAATCTGTCCATCGAATCTACTACACGGGGGTGGGGGATCTTTGACATATCTCGCCCAGGCAATTCATTATTATCGAAGAACGTCGCATCTAGATATGCCACGTCAACTCGAGAGATCATATCTTCAACACGGATATCAAATTCCGTTTCCCATCGATCCCAGTCGTCAATGTCTGGCAAAAACAACACACTTTTTGATGGACCATTGATAACATAACCTGCCGTTTCAGAATATTCGTCTCGATGTGGTACTAGGTGCGCTGTGACCGATAAATCATTATTAAACACTGTGGCTGTTTTAGCAGTGATTGGTATGAGGTCAATATTTTTATAGTTGACCAGTTGTTCCCAGGGGCCATTATTTTCCAAATAATGTTGCATCCGAGGTAAAGAAAAAACCTTAAGTCCCTGAGTGCCAATAGATTCATGCCCTACGAATATTAAGCCGGCATAATGACCAATATGCGCATGTGTTAAAAATATACCAGATAACCCAAGTGGTGCACTTCCTCCGTCGCTTAAGCTATTAAGCAGATTCATTTGATCACGTAAATCTGGAGTGGCTTCAAAAAGGTAACGGCTGGAGTGACGGTGGTCAATTAACGCACCCGAAGCAGACCACAACCTCAAAGAGGAGTTTGCCCAAGCAGGATCATCTGGGTTGCCTATTTGGGGAGCTCCTCCATCTTGTCCTGTACCAAGAATAACAAATTCTACATCGCACGATAAAGGTGGTTGTTCTTTAATGGTGGAAATATCTGTACATGCGGTTGTCATTAGAGCGGCAGTAAAAAAAATAAACCCATAAATTTTCATGAAATATCCTTCGATGTAAAAAAGTAAACTGCGCTGCATTGAGTTCAGGCAGGTTATATCAGTGGTTTAGTTCGCCAATTTTTAAAAGACATACCTCACGGTGGAGTTACATTTAATAGTAATAGCATTATCTTTCCCTTTCCTTCAATGATTACGAATCGTCACCCTTCAAATACACTTTTGGAATGAAGTTACCCAGCTATAACTTCGAATGAAATACGTTTTTTGTTAAGTAAATCTACTCTGCTAAAGACATCAGGTAAGATAGTGATTATCATTATAAATCTGCTGGTTTTGTTTGAGATGAGTGGCTTGTGGTTAGTTACTTTTAAGTAGAGTGTTGTCACTTCTCTCGTTTTCTCGTTTTCGCATAAAATTATACCGCAAAACTCAACAAGTCCCTAAATACACATTAAGATACAAGGAAACAAGATGATAGGTAATATTCGTGGCATATTAATCGAAAAACAGCCACCGGAAATTCTGATAGAGGCGGGCGGCGTGGGCTACGAGGTTCAAGTACCCATGACCAGCTTTTATCAATTACCTGAAATCGGTCAAGAAGCCAGTTTATGTATTCATTTTGTGGTGCGCGAAGATGCGCAACTGTTGTTTGGCTTTGCGAATAAACAAGAACGTGCAGTATTTCGTGAGCTTATAAAGGCCAGCGGTGTTGGGCCAAAATTAGCTTTAACTATTTTGTCAGGTATGAACGCCCAGCAATTTATGCAATGCGTGAGCATGGAAGATGTTACTGGCTTAACCAAGCTACCGGGAGTTGGCAAAAAGACTGCCGAGCGTTTAGTGATTGAAATGCGTGATAGGTTAAGCAAATTAGCCAAAGACCAGGGATATGCTCAAACCGTGCATCTCACACCTGATTTACCCGTTGAGAATACGTTTGTGCAACGCACCGACGCAAAAGAGGAAGCCCTAAGCGCACTGATTGCGTTAGGATACAAACACCCACAAGCAATAAGAGTGATAAACGCCGTATATAAAGAAGATATCAGCAGCGAAGCACTGATCCGCGAAGCATTGCGAGCAATGGTTTAATAAAATCACTCAAAGCAACACGTTTTTTAAAGGCGGCTTTTAAAGACGGCTTTAAAAAATTTTGTTACTGTATAAAAAAACACTACTTATAACTATTAGTAAAACATCGCATGATTGAAGCAGACCGCATAATAAAACCCACCGCCAGCCATGAAGATGAAGTGGTTGACCGAGCCATTCGGCCTAAAATGTTGGCTGATTACACAGGTCAAGACCATGTTTGTGCTCAAATGGAAATTTTCATCGAGGCGGCACGAAAACGTAGTGATGCCCTTGACCATGTGTTGATTTTTGGCCCTCCAGGTTTAGGCAAAACGACTCTTGCTTACATTGTAGCGAATGAGATGGGCGTGAATATTAAAACAACTTCTGGTCCAGTCCTCGAAAAAGCAGGTGATTTAGCCGCACTTTTGACCAATCTTGAAGAAAACGATGTGTTATTTATTGATGAAATCCATCGCCTAAGCCCGGTGGTGGAAGAAATTCTTTATCCTGCAATGGAAGATTATCAATTAGATATTATGATTGGTGAAGGTCCAGCAGCACGTTCCATTAAATTAGAGTTACCACCATTTACATTAATCGGTGCCACGACCAGAGCTGGCTCATTAACATCACCCCTTAGAGACCGTTTTGGCATAGTGCAGCGTCTTGAATTTTATAACATTAAAGACCTCACGCAAATCGTAAAACGCTCGGCCAGTTATTTAAACTTGATTCTGCATGACGAAGGAGCGGTTGAAATTGCGAGGCGTTCCAGAGGAACTCCCCGAATTAGCAACCGTTTATTACGTCGAGTGAGAGATTTTGCAGAAGTTAGAGCAGATGGAAATATTACGCTCGAGGTGGCGAGTCAAGCACTAGATATATTAGATGTTGATAAAGAAGGCCTTGATTATATGGATCGTAAGTTATTACTAGCAATCATTGAAACCTTTATGGGTGGACCCGTTGGGTTAGATAATTTAGCCGCAGCAATAGGTGAAGAAAGAGAAACTATTGAAGATGTGATCGAACCCTTTTTGATCCAGCAAGGTTTTTTGCAACGAACTCCTAGAGGTAGAATTGCTTCGCAACGTGCATATTTACATTTTGGAATAGATTTTTCTCCAGAATAAATAACCTCAGATATTGTCATTAGAATTCAAATCAAAATTTAGTCAAAAAAAAGCCCTCATAAAATATGAGGGCTAAACAACTAGTGTTAAGGGAAATCAATCCAGGGAACATGTCAGATAAACTCATCACAATGATGTTTTGCCTAAAGAGGAAAACAATGTGTAGTTC
>CAZMDX010000593.1:0-2825 GCA_964564805.1 uncultured Pseudoalteromonas sp.
TACGCGTTTTGGTTTGTGCTTTAGCCATAATATCCCCCGCTTATCGTTTTATTGCTTTGCGAGGACCTTTACGGGTACGCGCATTAGTTTTAGTGCGCTGACCACGTAGAGGAAGACTACGACGGTGGCGAATACCACGGTAGCAACCCAAATCCATCAAACGTTTGATACTCATTGATACTTCACGACGGAGATCACCTTCTACAGTGAATTTTCCGACTTCTTCACGAAGTTTATCAATCTGTTCTTCATCAAGATCTTTAATCTTGGTTGTCTCTGAAACACCAGAGGCTACACATATGCTTTTAGCACGTGTGGAGCCAACACCGTAAATTGCAGATAATGCAATTACAGTATGCTTGTGTTCAGGGATGTTAATGCCAGCGATACGGGCCATTAACAGTACTCCTTATAATTTATAGTCATTAGCCTAAAAAGCCCGATAGGATACTTACCCAATAACTAAATTGCAAATAAGGATTGAGGCGCTAGTGTATCTAGACGACCCTCAATCCAGTCGGTTAACCTTGCCTTTGCTTATGCTTAAGGTCAGAACTGCAAATCACACGCACAACACCGTTGCGCTTAACGATTTTACAATTACGGCAAATCCGCTTGACTGATGCACGAACTTTCATTTCATCACTCCGTAAATCGCTAACTTAGCGGCCGTAGCCTTTAAGATTAGCTTTTTTAAGAACAGACTCATATTGATTTGACATCAAATGGGTCTGCACCTGCGCCATGAAATCCATGATCACCACTACCATAATAAGTAATGAAGTACCGCCAAAGTAGAACGGAACGTTCCAAGCGATCAACATGAACTCAGGCACTAAACATATAAAGGTTATGTAAAGTGCACCTGCCAAAGTAAGGCGTGTCATCACTTTATCAACATATTTAGATGTTTGCTCACCAGGACGAATACCAGGAACAAAAGCCCCAGATTTCTTCAAATTGTCCGCCGTCTCACGAGGGTTAAAAACCAACGCGGTATAGAAGAAACAAAAGAAGATAATCGTCGCAGCATATAACATCACATACAAAGGTTGCCCGGGGGACAACTGAAGTGCCACATCTTGTAACCAAGACAATGACTCATTCTGACCAAACCAATTTGCAATAGTTCCAGGAAACAAAATAATACTTGATGCAAAAATCGGAGGTATAACACCTGCCATATTCACTTTCAAAGGAAGATGCGAGCTTTGTGCTGCAAATACCTTGCGACCCTGTTGGCGTTTTGCATAATTAACAACGATACGTCGTTGACCACGCTCTACGAACACAACAAAATAAGTGACGGCAATAATGATTACGCCAACTAACATTAAGAATAATAAATTCAATTCACCCTGCCTTGCCATTTCAGCAACATTACCTAATGCTGATGGCAAACCAGATACAATACCGGCAAAAATCAGAATAGAGATACCGTTACCGATACCCCTCTCTGTAATTTGTTCGCCTAACCACATTAGGAACATAGTCCCCGTGACTAAGCTTATCCATGCTGTAAAGTAAAAACCGAAACCAGGGTTAATTACCAAACCTTGTATAAGGTTAGGTAGATTCGTCGCAATTCCAACTGCTTGGAATGATGCCAATACCAACGTAAAATAACGCGTATATTGACTAATCTTACGACGACCAGCTTCACCTTCTTTTTTAAGTTCCATCATCGGAGGATGCATATGTGACATCAACTGAATAATAATGGAAGCTGTAATATAAGGCATAATGCCTAGGGCTAGAACTGACGCGCGTTCAAGTGCACCACCGGAGAACATGTTAAACATCTCCACGATAGTACCTTTCTGTTGCTCAAACAATTGAGCTAACACCGCAGCGTCAATACCAGGAATAGGTACATAAGAACCGAACCTAAATACTATTATCGCACCAAATACGAACAATAATCTTGATTTAAGCTCGCTCAAGCCGCCTTTAGCGCTTGAATCCTGTCCTGGTTTAGCCATCTAGCCTATTCCTCTACTTTACCGCCAGCAGCCTTGATTGACTCAAGAGCGCCTTTAGTTACCTTTAAACCACTAATCGTAACGGCACGCGAAATGTCACCACTTTTCAATACTTTAATAAACAACATCTCTTTCTTAATAAGACCTGCTGCTTTTAAAGATTCAAGTGATACCACATCACCTTCTACCTTCGCAATTTCACTTAACGTAACTTGGTCAGTAACCAAGGATTTACGCGAAGTAAAACCGAACTTAGGTAGACGACGTTGGATTGGCATTTGCCCGCCTTCAAAACCAGGTTTTACAGAACCGCCTGAGCGAGACTTTTGACCTTTGTGACCACGGCCACCAGTTTTTCCAAGACCAGAGCCCATACCACGACCCACACGTTTACCAGCTTTTTTCGCTCCAGGTGCAGGAGCAAGAGTATTCAAATGCATCTTTTACTCCTCCACTACTTCAACCATGTAAAATACACGGTTGATCATGCCACGGACAGAAGGGGTGTCTTCTAGCTCACGTATGTGACCTATACGACGAAGACCTAAACCAGTAAGCGTAGCTTTATGCTTAGGTAGACGACCGATAGAACTTTTCGTTTGCTTTACTTTAATCATTTTAGTCATGACCAATTACCCCAAAATCTGCGATACAGACAATCCACGCTTGGCGGCAACTGACTCAGGCGAATTCATTTCTGTCAACGCATTGATAGTTGCACGCACAACGTTAATTGGATTCGTAGATCCGTAACATTTTGAAAGTACATTTTGTACACCCGACACTTCAAGAACTGCACGCATTGCACCACCGGCGATAATACCAGTACCTTCAGATGCTGGT
>CAZMDX010000594.1:0-4791 GCA_964564805.1 uncultured Pseudoalteromonas sp.
CCTTGCCATAAGAGACTTGTTTACTCATCTCAATCGTCTTATTGCACAAAGAGTAGAAGGTGCGATTAAAGACACTAACGGCATCCGCTTGGACAGTTTTTCTACTGAAGAAATTACCCGTAAGTTTGAAATTCCTAGTCAACTTACGGCGTTATTTTTGGGGGAAGGCAAACGCCAAGATAATATGAGCAACATTCGAGTTGAAAAGTTGTTAGATAAATTGTCCTTTCCTATTCTCATCAGTTTTATTTTGGCAGGCTCTACCTTGGCATCGACCCGAGTGTTATATCAAAACCGTCAGTTGCTCAATCAATTCGCTCAACACGTAGGCAAAAATCAGCATTCAAACCGTGCCCTATACCTGACTGATACGTTACTCGACAAAAATGGCGTTTCTTCGTCCTTATCTGGCAAACTCAAAGAGATTCAACGAGCTGATTTACCTGTCGATTTTTTGATCTGTCACGCAGACGCAGATTCCGCACCACATTTACATGTGGTGCGCCCCATTACTGAATTTGAAGTGCATCGTTATGGCGAACAAAAAATTCGGATCCCCGACTTGATGGAAATCGCTAATATTTTTTATACAGGCGGTTACGACAGAATTATTTGTTCAACAGAAGGGCCAATGGCCGCAGTATCACTGTTTATTCAACAAATGTTTAACGTGCCTAGTTACTTCTTTATGCACACTGATTGGGTTGATTTCATTAAACATACCACCGACCTTAATCAACACGAAAGAGACCGAGTGAGACGCTTAATGCGCGCCTTGTATAATAGATATGATGGTGTCTTTGTGCTCAACAATGAACACAAAGAATGGCTAACAGGGCACGAAATGCAACTTAAACAAGATAAAGTGTTTTTGACTGCTCACCACACTCAGTCAAGAGATGTAGGTCTTCACAAAATCAGTAAAGCCAGCATTATTCCTGGGGCAAATGATGATACTCCGGTGTTATTTATTGCCTGTAGGATAAGTAAAGAAAAAGGTATTTTGGACTTACCTGAAATTGTTGAACGAGCCCAAAAACACATTCCCAATCTTAAAATTGTGGTGGCGGGTTCAGGTCCAGCAGAAGAACAACTCAAGCAAGTATTACCTGACGCAATATTTTTAGGCTGGCAAGACAAAAAACAATTAGCGTCTTTGTATTTAGGTTTAGATTTATTTGTCTTTCCGTCACGCTTCGACACGTTCGGGAATGTGATTTTGGAAGCTTTTGTACATGGTATGCCTACCGTCGCTTTCAACTGCAAAGGGCCTAAAGACATTATCCAAAATAACAAAAATGGCTATTTAGTTGATGATATTGTCGGTATGAGCTCAAAAATAATTGAGTATTTTTTAGATCCAGACATACAACAAAAAATGCAGCAAAAAGCTTATCAACGAGCTTCTGAATATCAGGCTGAACCAATCATGCAGCAATTTTTACAAAATGTAGGCTTGAAGTTGCCGACTATGTATAACAGCCAAACAACGGTGGCTTAAGCATGTCCTCAAATGTGCAAACTTTATCAAAACGCGAGCAGCTTAACTTTCTGTTGACTAACCGTATTCCAAGGCGGTGGTTGACCATTTTTATGGGGTGGTACAGCCAAATAGAAAGTCCGCTTTTAACTCGGTTTTCAATTTGGGTATGGTCATGGTTTGCCAACGATTTAAAGCTACAAGATGCTAAAAAACAATGTTTTACAAGCTTAGGTGACTGTTTTATTCGTGAGTTAAAACAAGGGTTAAGACCTATTGCCAAACATCCAGAGTTAGTTATCAGCCCATGCGATGCGATAGTTGGTGAATATGGTGATGTTCAAGGCACGCAGGTTTTTCAAGCTAAAGGTTTTCCTTATGATATCAGTGAGTTAATTCCAAATTTACTGATAAATCATAAATATCGCAACGGCAAATATATCACCTTACGTTTGAAATCTAGTATGTACCATCGATTTCACGCACCTATTGATTGTTCAGTGACAAAAATAACTTACATATCGGGTGATACTTGGAACGTCAATCCGGTAGCGTTGAAACGTATAGAAAAATTATTTTGTAAAAACGAACGGGCGGTAGTCGAGTTACGCAGTCATCACCCAACCAGTTGCATTACATTGGTGCCAGTTGCTGCGATTTTAGTGGCGAGCATTAAGTTTAACTTTTTGCCTCAGGTTCTCGATTTGCAATACCGAGGCCCAAACAATATTCCCTGTGATGCCCAATTTAATAAAGGCGATGAAATGGGGTACTTTCAGCATGGTTCTACCATTATTTTATTTGCTTCCAGTAATTATCAATTTTGTGAAGGCATTAAAAAGGGTAAGCAGATAAAAATGGGTCAAGCACTGCTTACCGGGCATCTAACTCGTTTTCCAGAACGTTAACACGTTGCAAGTAGACCGATGATTTACTAACTGTCTAACTAACTAACCAACTAACCGATTAACCACAATAGGTAACAACATGACCTTTTTAAAAGAATTACAAAAACAGCGATGGGATGACCACCGCTATTATCATCACAATAGAATTAACCAATTTTTACATTTACTCAGCGCCAGTTGTTTTATTGCTAGCTATATTCTAGTGTTTTATTACCCTGCTGCTGCCGCTTTAGTTGGTTGGTTATTGGCTATGGTGCTGCGTCAAATAGGTCATTTCTTTTTTGAACCTAAAACTTATGACGAAGTAAACAAAACTACTCACAATTATAAAGAAAGTGTAAAAGTGGGCTACAACCTGAAACGTAAAGTCGTGCTCCTATCTATATGGGCATTAGTGCCTGTAGTGCTATTTTTTGAACCCACATTTTTTGGCATACTGACTGCTGCTAATGACATTAGCGGATTTGTAAATAATACGGCGATTCTTTGGTTAGCCCTAGGTTTGGCGGCGATAGCATTCAGAACTGTGCATTTATTTAAACTAATGGGTGTGAAATCTGGATTAGTCTGGTTTAGTAAAATAGCTACCGATCCTTTCCACGATATTAAGATTTACCATAAATCGGCTTACTACATTATGAAAGGAGAGATGTACGATAAAATGGAGGATTGGTACGAAGACGTGTCTTTTGAAAACAAAACCTAGCCTTTGAGAATACTCGGGTCAAACGATAGGTAGATAAAAACTAATATTCATAGTTTTTTATCTACCTATCGTTCAGGTTACTTTATTTCTATCTCAAACCAATTTTTTAAATGGTGCGTTCGACTTAGATACTGCAGCCATCGAAAAAAGGTTTATCCATGAACATCACGGTCATAGATAACAGCTCGACTATTTTCCTATGCGTTTAGACTGTTTCAAGATAGAAGAAATATTCTTAAATATCAGATATTTATACACATGTTTTCCAATATTTAGTCAACCTTTACTCACATAACACTTGTTATCAGCCCGAACATCTTAGACATTATCGGTGGCAATGAATCAATGTGTTCCATCAATTTGTTCCATAATGTGTTGTTCGATAACTTCAGACAAAATTACAGTGGCAAATCATAATCTTTTTTACCAAAAGTGGAATATTCTCGTCTGATTAGTCTAGGCTTATCAATCTTATCTGGATGTATGTTTTTTTAAACTAAGCCATACCATGCTTGCTTGTGGTTGAAATTTGTACTTTATGATTGTACATCATGGGTCATTTTTACTAATTGCCCCCTGCTTTGTGATGCCATGAGAGTAAGCGATGTGTTTTTACTATACAGTCAGTATAAAGTCGCCTTAGACTATCAAAGCAATCATTAAATTTAGTTAATATGTTTGCTGCACAGAGCAGTTCACTTTAGTATCTAAAACACTGTTAGACATTTAGCATCTTGGAGTATTTTATGTTGAAATTATACGGTTCCACTACTTCTCCCTATGTACGACGTTTACGCATCTGGTTGGCAAATACTGAACATGAATTTATCAACCTTCAGATTTTTGCGGAACAAGACAGGCGACTACTTGCTGCAAAAAATCCTACTATGAAAATACCTATGTTAGAGGATAGTGAAGACAAGGGGGTGCAAATTATTTTTGATTCGAGGATCATCTATCGTTATTTAACAGATAAGTTTGATGATCCACTGCTAAATTGGGAGCAAGAAAACCAACTAACCCTAATTGATTCAGCCAACGACTCTTTGGTACAAATGTTTATTTTGTCTAATTCTGATATTCATCCTGACGAAGACAAGTTGTTTTTTAAGCTTCAAAAAGAACGAGTGAATGCCGTTTTAGTGCAATTAAATCAGATGGTGGCAGATAAACAGTTTGCCAGTTGGAACTATCCTGCAGTATGTCTTTACTGTTTAATTGATTGGATAGAATTTAGGAATTTACATAATATGCAGGGCTTAACTGACTTATTGGCGTTTCATGATGATAATACCCAACGCATCGAAGTGACCGCTACCGATCCACGTCAATAATTTAAGCTACAACTGACTAAACAACAAACAGGTCCATTATGAACGAACAACAAAAAATCTTAGCCGAAGCTGCGGCTTTTAGACAATTACTAAAACATCTTGATGAAAACAAAGATGTGCAAAATATTGACTTGATGATCCTTGCTGATTTTTGCCGTAATTGTTTATCAAAGTGGTACATGGCTGGCGCTAAAGAGCAAGGTGTTGAGATAGATTACGATCAAGCTCGCGAAGCCGTGTACGGCATGCCTTTTAGTGACTGGAAAGCGGATCATCAGTTACCCGCTAGTGAAGCACAATTAGCCGCTTTTGAAGCACGCCAAGCTGGGCAAAATTAAATTAAACACGGGCTGTATTTAACAG
>CAZMDX010000595.1:0-1822 GCA_964564805.1 uncultured Pseudoalteromonas sp.
TCACTATTGGCGCGTCTTCCATCTATTCATTTTAATTGGTAAGTGATAGAATCATGAGACTGAAAATAAAGATAAATTTAGGTAAAAACGTAACCCTAATTTTAAGTCCTAGCTTAAAATTGAACCAACGAATTTTACTAAACTAGCATTCTAATAATAACGACTAGGGACAAGGCTGTATATGACTGAACACGCCCATGAAATTCTTCCAATTAATATAGAAGAAGAACTTAAAAACTCTTATCTTGACTATGCGATGAGCGTTATTGTTGGCAGGGCGCTGCCTGATGTTCGAGATGGTTTGAAGCCGGTTCACCGCCGGATTTTATTCGCCATGAACGAACTGAAAAACGATTTTAACAAACCCTACAAGAAGTCTGCCCGTGTGGTAGGTGACGTAATAGGTAAATATCACCCTCATGGCGATTCAGCTGTTTACGAAGCTATTGTTCGTATGGCTCAGCCTTTCTCGCTTAGATATATGTTGGTCGACGGCCAAGGAAACTTTGGTTCGGTCGATGGTGATTCAGCTGCGGCCATGCGTTACACCGAAATTCGCATGTCAAAAATAGCTCATGAGTTATTGGCTGACTTAGAAAAAGAAACGGTTGATTTTGTACCCAATTACGATGAGTCGGAATTTATTCCTAACGTTTTACCAACCAGAGTTCCGAATCTATTGATCAACGGTTCTTCAGGTATTGCAGTAGGTATGGCGACTAATATACCGCCACACAATCTTACTGAAGTAGTGAACGGCTGTATAGCCATGGTCAATAATCCTGACATCACTATAGAAGAATTGATTGAGCATATTCCAGGGCCCGATTTCCCCACTGCCGCATTTATAAGTGGCAGAAAAGGTATAGAAGAAGCTTACCGCACTGGCCGTGGTAAAATTTACATGCGCGCCCGTGCTGAAATTGAAACTGAAGATAACGGCAAAGAGACCATTATTGTTCACGAAATACCTTATCAAGTGAACAAAGCGCGACTGATTGAAAAGATCGCAGACTTGGTCAAAGAGAAAAAAATTGAAGGCATTTCTGCTTTGCGTGATGAGTCTGATAAAGACGGAATGCGTATTGTTGTCGAAGTGAAACGCAATGAATCTGCAGAGGTGTTGTTAAACCACCTATATTCGCAAACCCAAATGCAAACTGTATTTGGTATCAATATGGTAGCGCTCGATAAAACTCAACCGAAGATATTTAACCTGATTGATATCTTGAAAGCATTCGTGTTACATCGTCGCGAAGTGGTCACTAGACGTACTGTATTCGAACTGAAAAAGGCACGTGAGCGTGCCCATATCCTAGAAGGTTTGGCAATAGCGCTGGTTAACATTGACCCAATCATTGCAATGATAAAAGCGTCTAAAAGTCCCGCCGAAGCTAAAGTTTCTTTAACTTCTCAGGGATGGTCCTTGGGTGATGTTGCTGAAATGCTTGAACGTTCAGGCAATGATGCAGCAAGACCTGATTGGTTAGAGCCTGAATATGGTATTCGCGATGGACTTTACTACCTAACTGAGCAGCAAGCACAAGCCATTCTTGACTTGCGTTTAAACAAGCTAACAGGTTTGGAACACGACAAGATATTGTCTGAATACAAAGAATTACTTGATTTCATTGCTGAGTTACTACACATATTGAACAGCCCTGAACGTTTGATGGAAATTATTCGTGAAGAGCTTGAAGCGATCCGTGATGAATACGGCGACGCTCGTCGTACTGTTATTACCGCGGCATCACATGATATTGATATTGAAGATTTAATTGAACGAGAAGAAGTGGTTGTGACCTTATCTCGTGAAGGTTAT
>CAZMDX010000596.1:0-3885 GCA_964564805.1 uncultured Pseudoalteromonas sp.
CGTCACGGCTGCTCTGTTGCGGTAACAGCATCAAGTCAAGTGAAACTAGCATTGTGTAAACAACTAGGTGCAGATTTAGTTATCAACTATCAACAACAGGATTTTGCAGTGGAGGTCGCAAAACATTGGCAAGGCTGCGATTTGATTATCGATTTTGTGGCGGGTGATTACCTTAATCGAAACTTAAAATTACTTAATATAGATGGTCGCATACTTTATTTGGCTATGTTGGCTGGTCGTTATGCAGATAAGTTAGATATGGCGATGATGCTTGGTAAAAGGGCTACGATAAGAGGATCAACGTTAAGAAGTCGCAATGATCAATATAAAACTGATCTTATTAAAGAATTTAGTCAGACATGTTTAGCGGATTTTGATAACCGCCAATTAATCCCCAATATTGATACTGTTTTTGCCGCTAAAGACGTGGGTAAAGCCCATCAGCGAATTGAGGATAACGATACTACTGGAAAATTGATTTGTCACTGGTGATATTTGTTTTTACTAACTAACTTCGAATCTCCTTTTTACCGATTCATCCTATGCACTGCTTTTTTATTCTATTATAATAATTTCCTGACAGTTGTGTCAGGTTTTGTTATGTAAAGCCTTTTACAAAGCTAATTTTTTTAGATAAAAGTTAAATTGATGATCATCACGTTAGCAAAATAGGAAATTTTAATGATTGAAAATACCCAGCAACAAAACAAACTTTCTGGCAGTAGCGCAGAGCTAGAGCTAAAGTTAAAAACTTATTTTGTTGATCTAGCTAGCGAACGTGTTGGTGGAGAAACCTTGTCTTGCAGCGATGATTTTTTTGCTGGGATGGAAAACTTACTTAAATCTGGGCGTGGTATTTTTATTGATGATAAATACACTCAACGTGGAAAATGGATGGACGGTTGGGAGTCTCGTCGTAGCTTCGGTAGAGACAATGGCCGCGAATTTGATTGGTGTATTATTCGTCTGGGTATCAGTGGCGTTATCCGCGGGTTTGATATCGATACCAACTATTTTCGTGGTAATGCGCCGCAAACTGTTTCGGTAGAAGCATGTGTAAGCGAAGGGCAGCCAGATGAAAGTTCAGTTTGGCATACTATTTTAGATAAAAGCGAAGTAGCTGCACATAGTCAAAACATTTTCGAAATAACTAATTCTCAGTCATGGACTCACGTAAGGTTGAATATGTTTCCAGATGGTGGAATAGCACGATTACGAGTCTACGGTGATGCTGATGTTAACTGGAACGGTTTTGTCGAAGGTGAATTAATAGATTTAGCATCTATCAAAAATGGTGCAAAAGCATTGTTAGTGAGCGATATGTTTTTCAGCGATAAAAACAATTTAATCATGCCAGGGCGTGGGAAAGACATGGGAGACGGATGGGAAACAAAACGACGTCGTGATCCTGGTCCAGATTGGTCAATTGTTAAATTAGCCGCACAGGGTAATGTTGAAAAAGTCATAGTGGATACTTGTCACTTTAAAGGTAACTTCCCAGATACTTTTATGCTGGAAGGCATTAATACGTCTAGTGACGATTTTAACGATGCTAATGCTGAACTGGATTGGCAACCTATTATTCCTCAAACCACTTTATATGCTCATCGCGAGCACCTATTTATCAATGAAATTGTCGCTGACAATTTACAACCATTTACCCACGTGAAATTAAGCATTTATCCAGATGGCGGTATTTCTAGAATGCGTATACTGGGTAAGCGAATGTAACGGTTAATATATAAATTGTAATTGGGATAATCACTTGATGAAAGACAATAAAAGAATAACGCCTAAAGCATTGAATAGTGAAAATTTCGCACCGTTCGGTGATGTGATAGAAGTGAACGAAAATGCCAAAAACTTCAGTATCAATGATGGTTTTACTCAGCGTTATCATGATTTAGCTGAAGTGGACGTGGCGCAGAAAAACGGCCGCACCTTAATTAACATTTTTCGGTCAACACCACTCGAGCAGCCAATCAGTATTAAAATGATGGAGCGTCACCCATTATCTAGCCAAGCATTTATCCCTATGGGTCAACACGACTTTTTAGTAGTGGTTGCGCCTAAAGGTAAACTGAACATTTCAAAAATTGAAGTGTTCTTAGCTTCATCAAATCAGGGGGTAAATTATCATAAAGGCACTTGGCATCACTACTGTCTTGCTTTACACCAAGTCAGTGATTTTATAGTTGTAGACCGGGGGGGTGTTGGAAATAACTGCGATACGATCACGTTAGACGGAACACTTGTCATAGCCCAAAGCTGAGGTTAACGTAAAAATTAAGACGAAATGAGCAGGGCCACGACGAGTATTTATACTGAGCGGGCAATTTGAATTCATATAGGGTACAAGATGAATAAACGGATCGATGAACATGGTTATAAAATTGCCGATTGCCTTTACAGCTTAGTCAACTGTGAAGTACTTCCAGGGTTACAGGTCAATCAGCAAGACTTTTGGCGAGACGTTGCTAATGTGTTTGATGAATTTATTCCTAGAAATAAAGCACTGTTAGCAACGCGAGAAATGCTGCAGTCAAAAATCGATAGCTGGCATTGTGATAATTTACACAGTGCTTTTTCACAACAAAAATATCAACAATTTCTGGCTGATATTGGGTATTTGGTACCTGAACTCAATGATTTTCAAATCACCACTGAAAACGTTGACCCTGAAGTCGCATTAATTGCTGGGCCCCAGTTAGTTGTCCCATTGATGAATGCCAGATTTGCGTTAAATGCTGCCAATGCTAGATGGGGAAGCTTGTATGATGCACTTTATGGCTCTGATGTAATTGTTGATGAACTTAATGAAAATGTTGATTCAAATGTACCCGATGGATACAACCCTATTCGTGGCCTTAAAGTACAGGTTTTTGCGCGTGACTTTTTAGATGATTCATTGCCATTAACTCAAGGCAGTCATCATGATGTAGTCGAATATAAAATCGATAACCAACAGCTTAGTATTGAACTTAAGACAGGTAACTTAGTTAGTTTAAAAGATATGACGCAGTTCGTTGGATTTAATGGAACGCTAAAAAATCCCAGTGCCATTTTATGTATCAATAATGGATTACATATTGAAATCCAAATTGATAAAAATAATGTAATTGGTCAAACGGATGCGGCTGGGGTGAAAGATGTGGTTTTAGAATCTGCTTTAAGCACCATTCAAGATTGTGAAGACTCAATAGCAGCCGTCGATGCAGTGGATAAAACTGATGTTTATGCTAATTGGTTAGGGTTAATGAAAGGTGATTTAACTGAAATTATCAGTAAAGAAGGTAAACAAACCACCAGAACACTGAATCCAGATAGAAATTACATATCTGCTGCTGGTGAGCCTATGAGTTTAGCGGGGCGAAGCTTGCAGTTTATTCGTAATGTGGGTCATTTAATGACAACTGACGCCATATTAACGGCAAATAATGAACAAGTACCGGAAGGTATTTTAGATGCATTGATGACATCTTTGATCGCAGTTTACGACTTAAATGGTACTTCTAAGTTTGTTAATTCAAAACATGGCAGCATTTATATTGTTAAACCTAAAATGCACGGTCCAGAAGAAGTACAATTTACTGACGACTTGTTTAGTCGTGTAGAAAGTATCTTAGGTCTAAACGAAAATACTATCAAGATGGGTATTATGGACGAAGAGCGCAGAACTTCAGCCAATCTAAAAGAATGCATTCGGGCAGCAAGTAAACGTGTGGCCTTCATAAATACAGGGTTTTTAGATAGAACTGGCGATGAAATTCATACCAGTATGTTAGCAGGGCCTATGGTTCGTAAAGAACTAATGAAAAATGAAAAATGGATTTCAGCCTACGAAAACAGAAATGTGGTGATTGGTTTACAAGCCGGCCTCAAAGG
>CAZMDX010000597.1:0-4211 GCA_964564805.1 uncultured Pseudoalteromonas sp.
TGCACGAAGACCTATCAAAAAATATGACTTAACTGGCAGGTACTGTATCAAAGTTCTAAAGGAGCGCCGGATGTCACGAAAAAAAACACTAAGTACAAAAATTTACGTGTTAGATACCAATATACTGCTTCATGAACCTCTTGCTTTTTTATCCTTCAAAGAAAACGATGTTGTTGTACCTATGACAGTTCTTGAGGAATTGGATTATATCAAAGACAGCAAAAAAGATGTTGCCCGCGATGCTCGAGTATCTATTCGAGCTATGGAAAATTTGCTTCACGATGCCACACCTGAAGATTTAATGCAGGGAGTATCAATGCAAGGTTTAGGTGCAGGAGAGTCGGCGCCAACAGGCAGTTTATCAATTTTTGTTGACCACGGAGTACCCGTTTCGCAACAGATTTTTACCAGTAACGAAAATGATAATCGTATTATTAACAGTGCGTTGTATTTACAAAAATCTCAGCATTCAAAACAAGTAGTATTGGTCACTAAAGATATCAATATGCGTTTAAAAGCCAAAGGAGCAGGTTTGGCTCATGTGGAAGATTATCGCACCGATCAGATGGTCACCGATATTAAATATTTGTCTAAGGGCTACCATCATTTTAACGGTAATTTTTGGGATGAAGTTAAATCGGTAGATAGTCGGACAGAAGGCCGAGATACTATTCATACTATTGAACGTAACGTATTACCAGATGCATATGTAAATGAATTTTTATTAGATGGAAGCCAACATTTTGCTGGTCTAGTTGAATCCGTCAGCGGCGACCATTTGGATGTTCTAGATTTGGGTTACGAAAGACTCATGGGGCGAAGAGCTTGGGGTATTTCACCAAAAAATATCGGTCAAGCAATGGGCTTACATGCATTGCTCGATCCACATATAGACTTAGTTATTTTAACTGGGCCAGCAGGGAGTGGAAAAACGTTACTGGCTTTAGCCGCAGCACTTGAAATGGTCGTAGAGAAAAACATGTACGATAAGATCATAGTGACCAGAAGCACGCCTGAAATCGCTGAGTCTATTGGCTTTTTACCTGGCACCGAAGAAGAAAAAATGGCGCCTTGGCTTGCTGCCATTACTGACAGTTTAGAAGTGCTACACAAAAATGATGAAAATGTGAAAAGCTCAATGAGTTACATCATGGAAAAAGCAAATATTCAGTTTAAATCAGTCAACTTCATGCGCGGTCGAAGTATTCAAAATGCCATCGTTATACTCGATGAGTCACAAAATCTGACTGCTTCCCAATTAAAAACTATTATTACTCGATGTGGTGAAGGTACTAAGTTGATATGCAGTGGTAATTTAGCGCAAATTGATAGTAATTATCTAAGCGCTGTGACATCAGGCTTAACTTACATAGTAGAAAAGTTTAAGACTTTTTCTGGTAGTGCCACAATAAATTTAGACGGCGTTGTGCGCAGTAGATTGGCAGAATTTGCTGAGGAACAACTATAAGCAAAATGTTTGGATAACAAAAATACTTCAATAAAAGGTGCAGTCAGTATAAATGTAATTAATAAAAGTAAAAACATTAATAAATCGCGGTACTTTGGTGATGGGTGATAACGATAATATCGATACTGATATACACAGTTAGGTTTTCATCTATTTATCATAGTCCCGTGTCTTATAGACTCCGCTGAAGCATTAGCGCCGATAATAGAACATTAGCTTGACTTGATATTGTTAGGCATGACTAATTAATCCTAACTAGAACAATAAACCTTAAGGTATTTCCTCGAAACTATACATATTTCCAGCAATATCTGTGCTGCTGCGTGTTCCAATATTGCCTAAGGGAATCTTGGCGGGGCCCGTGGGTTCCATTAACAAATAGTCTGAACCATTTATACTTAAAGTTTGCTCGTCGTTTCTAAAGGGTACAACAATACCTAATAATGCATGGTTAGGTAAATATAACATCGTCATCTTTGCATCTGGCAGTAAAGAGCGGATTAAGCTTGCCATCAATACCGCTTTGCTATCACAGTCCCCTTGGTTATTGGCCACAACAGAAAGCGGTGGCAGGTAACCATTACCATTAGAATTTAAACGGTCTTCTAATTTATTGTAAGGAATGCTTTGTACCCAGCTGAGAACTAAATTCACATAGGCGCGGGTACTGCTATTGGTAGGAAGTTTTTTATACACAGCTTGAGCTACAGGCAGCAAGGCCGTCTTGTTTTCTGAGATATAGCGTAAGTGATCAGGCTTTATCGCTTTTTGACCAAGATGAGAACGAAAGTAACTGTAATAATTATCTTGAAGATATTGGTCGAGCGCTTTTTCCTTACTTTGCTCCATTGAACGTTGCCACTGCGCTAATAAATTATTGGATCTACTGGTCACTTCAATTTGTATATCTTGGCCTCTGCGTTGTATCTGAACTCTAGCTTCTTTGGGATTGATTTTACGTGCAGCTTTGTGCAGTTCAATATAGACATACTGCTGGGCTAAACTAGGAATGAATTTTTTGTGAGTTTGTTTATTTAGTTGCAACAATGGCAAAGTGAAAGCGATGTCTTGCGTTTGCTCTTGATGATCTGACCAAGAATAATTGAAATACATCTGCTTACTTTGTTTAGACTGACTAAAGGTCAGCTGCTTTGAAAGGCTAGGTAAATGTACGCTGATACAAGCGACAACCAACCATTTTATTATATTCCGAGGTATCTTAATCATAAATATAATATTGACTTATACAGATAAAATATTATTAGGTTACCACCAACGTGATGTAAACAAAAATTGGCCAACATGCGTGGGCCAATTGGAGACTAATTAATTTCTGGGAAACTAGTTTAGTTGTTTTAAACTAAGTTGACCTTGTGAATAGATAACATCCACTAAGGGAATAAAGCCCGCCGGTGTGGCTAAGTTGACATATCCCTGAGGTTGCTCAATTAAAATATCGCCGAAGGTAGTCTGTCTATTTGGCGTGGGTTCGCATTTAATCTTCAAATTATCGCTGTTGACCCAGCGAGTTGCCCCCCCACTGGCAGCAAATGCAATGTCAATCTCATCGCTATCGACTTGTGTTGAAAACTCGTAACTGTGTATATGTTTGGTAACCAGCTTTACCAAATTTCTTTCATTTTCTGCTTTTTGAATAATGACTTGTAACGACTCAGTAGCATTAAATACATCTATCATCTAGTGACCTTATTATTTTGTTATTCACTGTCAGTAGTGGCTATGATATTAAATTGGTCATGAATACCAGCCGTTACAAAGACTTCAATGGGCGAACAACAAATTTGACAATCTACAATTTGTTGCTGATTTAAGTCGTTTTCCTCATCAATTTCAATACTATTTATGACCATGCAGTAAGGACAACTGAATTTTGCGTTTGTGGTTAAACTCATATTTATTCTTCAAAAATTAATTACATTTATACCACGTGTTACGCCAACAATTTATTAATTGATCAGTAGTGGCAATATTTAACTAAGACTAGCGATATATTTTTTGAATTCTATATTGGCTATTTTTCTACCTTTTGCAATTTTTATAACGTCTTCATGCTCATTTAATGAAGCCATAAGTTGTTTAGCACCCGGTGCCATATTAAGTAAATCAATATTAAATAATTTATCAGCAACCGCAGATGCTAAATCTGCGCTATAAAGAAATACTATGTCAGCAGCTGTTAGTTGTTTGCCTGCCAGGTAAGGACTAAAGTGGGCGCAGCGAGCCAAACCTTCGATACCTTTACATAAAGCACGTTTAACCTCTTTTCTAGTAATATCGTTGGCCGCTTGTCCAAAAAAGACTTCGGAGTGACAACGTCTTGCAGGAAGTTCTAAATATAACTCTGTCATTTTAACCAATTCTTTTATTTTAGCTTTCTCAAACGTATTGCCTGGATAAAGAGGTTTGTCTGGGTAAGTGTCATCAAGATACTCAAGGATGACATTGGTTTCAGTTAAAATACCTTGCTCAGTTTCCAAGGCAGGTACCTTGCCCATTGGACTTTTAGTTAGATAGTCTGCTGACTGATTGGGATAAAGAATGACCGATTTATATTCAATACCTTTAATTGCTAAGGCTAGTTTGATCATATTGAAGTAGTTACTCACGTCGAAGCCATACAGAGTTAACATTTTTATACCTTTGAAGAGTTATTAAGCGATTATATATGTTGGTACAACTGTGCAATTCACTCAACATCGTTTTATTGATGTATTGGTATCAC
>CAZMDX010000598.1:0-9134 GCA_964564805.1 uncultured Pseudoalteromonas sp.
TATTCTATTTTAATGTCGTGTATGGTACATATTCACTTAACTTTTGTTTAATTAGTAAACGCAAAAGTTTGAATGTTTGTTTTTTCATCAGCGCGCTATAAAAAATAAGAAAGGAGATCCAAATGGATAAGTCCGATTTATTGTCTACCTTAGATTCAGAAACCAAATCATCCAAAAGCAAAGCAAGCAAACGCAAATGGCGAGAAATTGAAGCCATTCACGATAGGCATCAACTCAGGCAAGAACTTCGAGAGCTGGGAATGTCAGCAGAAGATGAATTAGATTTCTTGTAAATACAAAAGCCCTGAATTTCAGGGCTTTTTTACGTGTGCGGCTAACTGATAATTAACTTGATGATTTTTTGTTGATTACGGTCTTCCATCACATACTGTTTGGGTATAAAACTCAGCATATATAAATATAGTGGTGTAATTTCTTGGCTAAACACATCATAGCGATAGCAGTGATGTCTACTATGGCGAGTTAATTTTCATCTCATGTTTTTCGGGGATGATTCAAAACACTTTTTATAACACAAAGCTCATGGCCATTACTGGCTTTTAATAAAGGTGAACAAGTGGTGACAGGTAGAAAAATCCGGTTGAGTGATTAGAAAGTTAAACTTGCCAATTTATTGGACTTTTATTCTGCTGTTTTAAAAGGTTATTCGTCTGGGAGAAATGTTTACAGCCAAAAAATCCTCGATACGCTGATAATGGCGAAGGATGTGGGGCATTAAGAACATGATGTTTTTGTTTGTCTATTACCAGACCTTTTTTTTGAGCGTGACTACCCCACAGTAAAAACACAAGTTCATCACAATGGTCACTTAATTGCTGAATAACAGCATCAGTAAATTGTTCCCAACCTATTTTTGCATGAGAGTGGGCTCTTGCTTGTTCTACTGTGAGAACGGTATTAAGTAGCATTACACCCTGCTCGGCCCAGCTTTCTAGAAAGCCATGCTGCGGAATAACAAACTCTGAAATATCAGTCGCCAATTCCTTATACATATTAGCCAATGAAGGGGGTGTTTTAACACCGGGTAATACCGAAAAACATAGCCCATGAGCTTGATTGGGACCGTGATATGGATCTTGACCTAAGATCACCACTTTGACTTTCTCTAGTTTAGTCAAGGTAAAAGCACTAAACACATCTTGTTTGGTCGGGTAAATCGTCTTCCCAGCTGCCCTTTCACTTTCAACAAATTGCATAATTCGTTGAAAGTAAGGCTGCTGTTTCTCTTGACCTAAAATGTCTGCCCAAGTATTCATTAAGTATAATTAGCCCAATAAACTGAACATGTGTGCTTTTAATGCCTGATAGTCACAAGGTAATTCAACTGACAGACCTTCTTTACCTGCGCAGTCTGCAAGAGGTTGCGGCAAACTAATAGGTTGTCCTAAGACATTTTCTACCGTTTCTCGAAATTTAGCTGGGTGAGCGGTACCTAAGAAAATGCCTGTTTGACCTTGCTCTATTTTTCTGATTAAAGCTTTGTAAGCAATAGCAGCGTGAGGTTCACTTACATAACCTAATTGGGCTAATTGACGCATGGCTACTTGAGTGTACTCTTCGTCTACTGTTGCGCCTGAGATCACAGACTTGTCGACATCGCCTCGTTCGATCATGGCTTCAATACGCGGCCAGTTATTAGGTTGGCTCACATCCATCGCATTGGACAATGTCGCAACCGTATCTTTAGGATCCCACTCGCCAGTTTTTAAATAACGCGGCACAGTATCGTTTAGATTAGTGGCGGCAACAAAATGTTTGACCGGTAACCCCATAATTTTTGCAATCAGACCAGCTGTCAAATTACCAAAGTTACCACTGGGTACTGAAATCACTAAGTTTTCACGTTCTTCTGGCGTAAGCTGCGAAACTGCTTCAAAGTAATAACATACTTGAGCGGCTAAACGACTAATATTAATGGAGTTTGCGGAGTTTAAATGCAATCCATCTCGAACATCAGGATCATCAAAAGCACTTTTAACTAATTGCTGACAAGCGTCAAAATCATCATCAATTGCCACAGTATGGATATTGCCGCCCAGCGTGGTAAATAATTTTTCTTGTAGCTGGCTGATTTTACCCTTTGGATACAAGATCACCACATTGATGTTCTCGATACCATGAAAGGCATGGGCAACAGCAGCACCGGTATCACCAGAAGTAGCGGTCAATATTGTGATCGGCTGACCATTAGAAATTTCAATTAAGCACTGGGCCATAAAACGGCCACCAAAATCCTTAAATGCTAATGTTGGACCATGAAAGAGCTCTAAAGCATAAATATTGTCTGTGACTTTTGCCAAGGGAGCACCAAACAAAAAGGCTCGTTCGACAATACCTGCGACCATTTCGCGTGGTAACTCATTACCAATTAGGGTACTTAATATTTCTACGCTACGCTCAACAAAAGGCATGGCTAGAATTGATTCAATATTGTCAAATTTAGGCAGTTTTTTAGGGAAAAACAACCCTTGGTTTTTGCCAAGACCTTTTTTAACTGCTTGTGCAAACGTAACTTGCTCAGAAGCGTCTTTTAAATTTTCAAGTTCCACTTTACTACCTTTTTAATACTTTAATGTTGCACTAGTGACATGGCGGTTTGGCCTTTGCACTAGCTCCTATGAAAGCTATCGCTTTCAAAAGTGGCTGACGGATGCACCACTCGAGTCTAGCTGACAAATATGACTAAAACCTGTGTCATTTTGAATATAATTATCAACTAACCATTGATTAATTATTTTGGCATTTTCTATATTGTCGCACACTGCGAATACTGTTGGTCCAGAACCAGAGATCCCAAAGGCCAACGCACCGTGTTGTTCTGCAAAAAAACGTGATTCATCAAACCTTGGCAACAGTGATTTACGATAGGGTTCAGCAATAACATCTAGCATCATCGCTGCAGCAAGCTTTTCATCCTTGCGGTATAACGCATCAGTGAACACCGCTAGCTGCCGACCAAATTGAATCGTATTTGCCAAAGACACTTGCTTGGGCAAAATTTCTCGTGCAGCCGCAGTAGACACCGTAATCCCAGAATAACATGACACCCAGTACCAATTTTCAAATATGGGCAACTGCAATACAATTTGGTTTTTATGTTCAGCAATTAAGGTAAGTCCGCCAAAAAAACAGGGTGCAACATTATCGTAATGTACACTACCGCTTATTTGTCCTTCAAGTTCACCCATAAGCAATAATAATTCATTTTTGGTGAAAGGGACGTTGCCAAAGTATTCAGCAAAAAACTGATTCAGGCCATGTAGAGCCGCCACAATCGAACTAGCGCTTGAACCTAACCCACTGCCAATAGGTAAATGTTTATGTAACGTCATTTTAAGCGCGGGAATATCACTTTTTTTATGACCCTGCTTTTCTAACGAAGCAATAAAGTGCTGGTAACAATGGGTGATAATATTGTTGTTTGGATCAGCAGGCAATTTATCTGCAAAACGCCCCTTAACCTCTAATCTAAATTGTTCTGCCACTTCGATATCGACTTCATCACCTAACAAACTGCCGTCTATTGGTTTTAAAGCCGCCCCAAGTGAATCAAATCCTAAGCTAACGTTACCGATAGAAGCTGGCGCATAGGCTCGCAGAATAGTCTGTTTTATATTAACTTGAGACATTATATAGATTGCTTCCATGGCATCGTTCGCATGACATCGGCGAACACACCGGCTGCTGTCACTGCTGCACCGGCACCATAACCTCTAATAACGTAAGGAATAGGTTGGTAATAGTGACTGTGAATAGCTAAGGCATTTTCGCCCTCTTTCACCATATACAGCGGATGGGATTCATTCACCGCTTCGATACTCACTACACATTTATCGTGCTCAATCGAGCCTACATAACGCAACACTTTTCCTTCATCCTTGGCATTGGCGACTTTTTTAGCGTAATAAATATCTAATTCAGGCAGTCGTGACATAAAATCTTCAATACTGCCATTAGCATCAAAAAATGACGGTAATACTGGCTCTATGGTGATGTCAGATAACTCTAAACAAAGACCCGATTCACGGGCCATAATCAACAGTTTTCTAGCGACATCCATTCCACTCAAATCATCGCGAGGGTCGGGCTCAGTAAAACCATTCTTTTTGGCAATTTCAGTTGCCGCAGACAGACTCAAACCTTCATCTAATTTACCAAACACAAAAGACAGAGAGCCAGACAATATGCCCTCAAAGCGCAATAATTCATCACCGGCATAAAATAAGTTCTGTAGATTATCAATAACAGGTAACCCAGCGCCTACCGTAGTTTCGTACAAAAATTGACGATTGGTCTTCTGAGCCGTATCTCTCAACAGCTGATAAAATTCAGTGCTAGCTGTATTCGCTTTTTTATTTGGTGTAACAACGTGAAAGCCATCTAACATCATTTGAGGATATTGATCAGCTATGAATGAACTGCTGGTACAATCAATAACAACAGGGTTAACCAAGCTATTATCATGTACAAATTTTTTCAAGTTTTGAATAGATAATTGTTGATCACTTTTATCTAAATCATGTTGCCAAGGCGTAGTTAAATCTATGCCATTGGACTGCAGTAATAACTTTTTACTATTAGCGATACCGTAAACTTTCAAACTAATATTTCTTTCAAGTAAAGCAGCTTGCTGCCGAGAAATTTGGCCTAAAAGCTCTTTACCTACACTACCGCAGCCCACTAAGAATGCATCGATAGCATGTAAATTAGAGAAAAAATTCTGATGTACCACTTTAACCGCCTTCTTGGCTTTACTCGCTTCTATCACAGTAGAAATGGAGCGTTCAGAAGAGCCTTGAGCGATAGCCACATTATTGACTCTTGCTTGTGCTAAGGAGCTGAAAAACTTAGCAGCCAAACCTTTCGAGTGACGCATACCGTCACCTACCAAAGTTACAATTGCTAACTCATGTCGCACCTCAATTGGCTCTAGCAACTGATTACTGAGTTCTAATGCAAATGAATCTTCTAATAAATCCTGTGCGCGACTGGCATCTTTGCTGTGTATACAAAAACTGATGCTGTACTCAGACGAAGACTGAGTAATCAAACTAATAGAAATATTCGCGTTAGACATAATTTCGAAAACACGGCTAGCCATGCCTACCATGCCTTTCATGCCAGGTCCTGCCACGTTAAACATAGACATATCATCTAAGTGAGAAATCCCTTTTACGCTGGTCCATTTAGTACTGGCTTCGTTACTGATCAACGTCCCCGGTGCCGCAGGATTTAGCGTATTGCGAATTAAACATGGGATATGATGTTGAGCAATAGGACCAATTGTTTTTGGGTGCAACACTTTTGCACCAAAATAAGATAATTCCATTGCTTCTTGGTAAGTCAGTTTATCAAGCAGTACTGCACCTTCTACTTGGTTTGGATCAGCATTATAAACACCGTCTACATCTGTCCAAATCTCACAGCATTGAGCATCAATGCATGCAGCTAGGATAGCTGCAGAATAATCTGAACCGTTACGACCTAACGTCACTTTTTCACCCGCTGCGTTAACGGCAACAAATCCAGGCATGATTAATATTTTTCCACCTGAAATATCTACATCACTAAAACGTGCCTTACTAGCAGATACGTCAGCAATGCTGTCTAGATAATCGCCCTCAGCAACAATATATTTGATGGGATCAATAATATAATTAGCATGGCCTAAAGTAGTTAAAATTTCGCTGAAGATATTGACACTGATATATTCGCCAACACTTAATATTCTAGCAACAACTTGTTCAGGCGCGCAGCGTAGCAACGCAAAACCTTCTAAATGTTGATTCAGGTCATTCAATGTATGTTGGATAAATTCGGCTAGTTTTGCTTGAGAAAAGTTAGGTACGTTAATTTGTAAGTCATCCAAAATACCAAATAACACCATGTTCAACTTGGCAAATAATTCACCGTAATCTTTACCCGATGCGGCTTCATCACACAACAGCGATAAGGCATTGGTGACGCCCTTTGGAGCAGACAACACGACAGCCGCACCTACTTCAGTGTGGCATGCGATACTAATATCTTTCACTCTTAAGTAACGTTCTGCATCGGCGAGAGACGACCCACCAAATTTCAATACCTTCATTTTAATTCCTCTAATATGTCAACACACCGGGTTTATCACGCATTTTTAAGCATCCATATAACAAAAAAGCCCGCGGTGGTTGCGGGCTTTTTATATGTAATGCTTATGCACTAGCCAGCGAACACCCTATCGAAGGTGATAATTATAATGCCGGTGGTGTCTGTTGTAATTCTTTTCATACATCCAATTTGCCGTATAGACGTCTATATGTCAACTAGCATATAAAGTTGTTTTGTTATTTGATATTCCAGCATCAAGCAACGAGTCATTAAACGTGACAAACGCAAGCTAATTTGGCCATCAAAGTTGAACAGTCCGCTACTTGCATCTGGGACAACCAGAACGAGACTCGACATCTGAATTGTAGAGTAAATAGATTTTCCGACCCTAAGCTGTCACAAACTACAAATTTGATGCACCACAGCTAACTAAGGGATGGCCAACCAGATAAGTGCCAGAGAAGATATAAAACCGATACCCCAAAAAGTGCTGCGCAACACATGTTTGTCGAAGTAATAGGCGAGTAAATAAGCCAATCTTGAAACAACAAACGCAACAGCAAAATATTCGGCTAACTGAACAACATTATTACTTACCAGCACCGCTAG
Source organism: uncultured Pseudoalteromonas sp. (assembly GCA_964564805.1). Taxonomy (GTDB): domain Bacteria; phylum Pseudomonadota; class Gammaproteobacteria; order Enterobacterales; family Alteromonadaceae; genus Paraglaciecola. The sequence goes on from CAZMDX010000598.1 coordinate 6,721, forward strand.
TGCTCCGGGAGTGAACATAATAAGTGCTTCAAAACAATTTTCGTGAGCGGCTTTAGCTCTTGCACCGAATCCTGTTAAAAATTTTTGTTGTTCACGGGGATGTCGATTATCGTAACCTCCTTTCACTTTATTCATTGCTATCGCCATGGGTGCCTTAGCTAAGATGGGCATAAGAGTTGTTATAAATAAGCAAATAATAACGATGGTCATGTAAAGCCTTCTAATGGTTTAATAAATATTCCCTTATGCTACTGCATAGCTCTGATGGATTGATACTTTAATAACAATGATGTCTATAGTTAAACAATTATTTATGCAACCACCTTCACCAGAACAGATGATTACATCAAGCTGGGCAAAATTACATAACATTCAAATATCCATAAAACGAGATGACCTATTACATCCCATCATATCTGGTAATAAATGGCGCAAACTTAAATATGCCCTACTGGAGGCATCTGATAATGATGTTAAACACATAATAAGCTTTGGTGGAGGTTATTCTAATCATCTTCATGCATTAGGTTATTGTTGCCAGCAACTCGGTATTCGCTTAAGCGCAATAGTACGCGGGGATTACTCACAAAATCTGAGTCCGATGTTACAAGACTTACTTAATTGGGGGACTGATATTCAATATGTCGACCGAAAAACCTACCAACAGCGTGCCGAACCTCAATACCTAGAAATACTGACCGCACAATATCCTGAGGCTTTGCTGATACCTGAAGGAGGCTCCCAACAGCAAGCACTCAAAGGGGTGTCCGAAATCATCCAAGAACTCACTCAACAATACGATTATATATTGGCACCTGTAGCCAGCGGTGGCACTTTAGCCGGACTGATTGACGGCTTAGCACAACCAGAAAATACCCCCCCTAGCCAAATTTTAGGCATAGCGGTATTGAAAGGTCATGGGTATTTGGAACAACTAGTCGGTACTTTATTGCCTGATAGGCATCCCCAAGTTGACTGGAAAATTAACCACGATTATCATTTTGGTGGATATGCAAAATGCAACAACGAACTCAGCAAGTTTTGCGCGCAGTTTGAGCAACAAAACCACATCACAATCGAGCCTGTTTACAGTGGTAAGTTATTTTATGCTCTGTATCAGTTAACCATAAGTGGACATTTCCCTAGTGGCAGTCGTGTATTGGCATTGCATACTGGTGGATTACAGGGTGCCCGTTAGTCTGCCATTGCAATTTTCATATAGAATGCACTATATTGCTGCAAAATTATTACCCAAAAGTAGGGATACATTATGAGAACGAAACAAACACAACCACTTTTTAGTTTTGCTATTTTAATTGTACTGACATTGCTGATAGGTTGCACATCGATACCCAACAAAGAAAGCCTGCTAACTAGTCAGGTATTCACCCTTAAGCTTAATCATGGAAGATACGGTCACGCAATCGTTAATAATGGCGAACATATATTTGTTTTAGGGGGATCGGGTAAGCATGGCTTATTGTCAAATTTAGAAATTATCGACCCTCAAACTGGGACTATCGAACAAGTAAATAATCTACTTATCCCTCGTCGTTACCACACTGCTGTGTGGGATGGAAATAACTCAATTTATATTATGGGTGGGATGAGTGCGGTCACTCATGGAAAAAAACGTAGATTACTACGTGAGCCTAGGATAGAAGTATTTGACATCCCTAGCCGTCAATCAAAAATCATTGGAAAAATGCCCGGAGCAAGACGATTAGGCAGTGCTCAATATCATAACGATAAAATATTTTTTATCGGCGGTAGTCGACAAAATTTTGCTACATCGACTGTTGGCATTTATGATGTCACAAAAGATAAATGGCAACTTACTGAAAAAATGCCCACGCCAAAAGTTACCAAGACAATCCAGCGCGGGCAGTATTTATTTACCATCGGAGGCTACAACGGCAAATCACCTTTAAACGTATTTGAGCGATACAACATTTCCACTGGAAAATGGCAGTCCTTGGCATCAATACCACAAAAGCTAAGTGCCCACTCAGTTGTGGTGTTTGACAATAAAATTGTAAGCTTTGGTGATTATACTCGGCTAGATAACACCCTTATCTACGACTTTAAAACTGAAGCTTGGCATCAAACAACAATCGGTTATCTGCCTAGTCGTCATAACGCAGCCACAGTGCTTAATAATAGAATTTACGTGATAGGAGGAAACACAAATGGTAGCGGCTCTCATCTCGACTCTATTCAAGTATTCGGACTGTAAGCACATATGAACTGGCTTAACTGGCTGCAAGGTTTTGCTGGCGCATCACCACAAGAATGGATAGCAACGGTATCAGGCTTTATCTGCGTTTATCTAGTCATCAAACGAAGTATCTGGTGTTTTGCTTTTGGCTTTGTACAAGTCAGTATTTATGCATGTATCTTTTACGACGTGAAAT